>JADEXW010000568.1 GCA_015206935.1 Pseudanabaenaceae cyanobacterium LEGE 13415
CCCCCATCTGCTTTGAATGCGTCTGTTAATTTTGTTGTTAATTTTGTATAGTACGACTGCTCTGAAACTGATGCAGGAAGTGTTCGATCCGGCAGAAACCTAGAGTCGATCGCACTTATTTCCAAAGCAGTTCGCAAATCACACCCTGTGGACGATTCAGCGATCGACGAAATTTTCCGCCGAGTTGCTTTTCAAGTTTTTCTGCAAATTCAGTACCGCCGATACCACCTAACTTCCTACGACGAGTCAACTTCTGAGTTTTACCGTTATCTTTCACACGAATCACAGAATGATTCTGCTCTTCACCGCAGAACACCCAAAGCTGAGTTGCTGCGATCGCGTGTTTCCCGACATTACAGAGCGCTTCTTCTAAAAAATAACATAAGCTGCCTTTTTGCTCTAGCGATAGATTACGATCGTCTAACGTTTCGATGTCGATGAATCGATGTTGAATTTCTGCAAAGTTAGGAAAGTCTTGCTCACGTCTCAAAGTCGCATCACAAACCAGCGTGAGAAGTTCATCGAGTGGATAGTTCAAGTCAATGATTTCTGAACCAACCACAATCTTTCCGGTACGCTGATGAGCCACAAAATCAATTTTGGTTTCTAAGGTTCGGAGCGATTGATTCAGCGTCATCAAATCATAGATTAATGGACTGTTTGGAAGCTCTTGGTCTTTCTGCTCTTTAATCAATCGAGCAAGCTGCTGGAGTGGGCCATTGTGAATGATGTTAAAAATCTGACCGACAGTATGTTGCCGAATGGCTTCTTGAGTTTCGAGTTCTTGTCGATCGCGGTAGAACAGTGCGGCAGCTAATCCAGCTCCATTCAGAACTAGCACGATCGCGGCTGGGATCAAGGGAATCCACCAGCCTTGAAGTAATCCGACATAGCATAAAGCAATCAGTACCGCGCTCATGATGCCTGTACTGAGAAGAATTTGCCAGGGCGATCGTAGATTGCGCCCAAAGCTCATTCCCAACACGCCCCAGCCAATAATCCAAAGATATTCCCAAGCGATCGACCAAGTATTTAGTAAAGGTCGATCGTTCAGAACAGTACTAATCATCTGACTCACTCCATGAGCCTGAACCAGCACCCCTAGATAAGTCGAGGGAAGCTCACTAGGAACGGCTCCCACACTGACAAAATCTTTAACACTTTTCGCAGTCATTCCAATCAACACCACTTTGCCGCGAATGGCTTGCGGTTGAACTTTACCTGCATTAAACGCCTGTAGAGATTCGACGCGAAAGGGTTGTCTTCCACTACGAAAATTCAGTAAAGTTTGATATCCGCCTCGATCGTCTTCTCTGTAAAGTCCGGTCTGTTGATCAAACGTTGGAATGGCTACCGATTTAGCACCAGAGGCGAACTCTAGAATTTCAGTGTCTTTCGGGACATAGCCTTGTGTCTCTAGATACTTTTTTGCAAGCTGTAGAGACAAGGAAAAATACATCTGATCTTGCGGATCTTCCATCACAATCAGGTTGCGCCGAAGATGTCCATCTCGATCGGGCAGCACATTCGAGAATCCAATTTGCTCACTCTTGATTCCTTGCAGGGGCTGAATCCCAATTTCATCCTCTGATGCCACCCGATTGATAATGAAAGTATTGGGATTACGATCGAATACCTCGATTAAAGCTTTCCGACCTGATCCCACAGGCAAATCTCGGAAAATATCCACCCCGATCGCAGCGGGTTTCGACTGTTGAATCGTCGTGATCAAGTCTGCCAGAATCTGATCAGGAACGGGATAAGTGTTGAGTTGCTTAATGTCTTGATCATCAATTCCGATCACTAAAATACGATCGTCGATCGTTTCTGCTGGACGTAACCGCATCAGAGAGTCATACGCCATCCATTCGAGGGATTGCAGCCCTCCGCCGACTCGCGCCACAACCACGAGCAGAATCACAACCAGTCCGATCAATCCTGCTTTGCGCCAAGTCTGAACCTCGCTGAAGAGCAACGTCCTCCAAGTTCTCCAGCGCTGTCTAAACCTTCTCATTGCATCCCTTGGCTTAATTCAATGTGATTCGACAATGCTTTTTGCTTCGTTTGGGTCGGCTTCTGCCCCCTAAATCCCCCAAATTTGGGGGACTTTGAAGATGGAAAGCGTTCTGGAATTGGAGAAATTCTTCTGGCTCAAAGTCCCCCAGAATGGGGGATTTAGGGGGCGACTCCCGAAAAAGCCATCACTCCGCTCATTCATTGGATTCATGACTAATCTAAAAGCCCTTCTTCCCGCGCTCGAATCCCGGTCTGAGTCCGAATGTTCTTGCCTTCTTCTGGATAGACTTCTAACGCATCCTGGAGCTTTGTCCAATAGTGTCTTACGGTACGCTCTGCAACATTCATTCGCAAGGCAATTTCGTGATCTGTTAAGCCTTCAACAAACCCCAATCTCAATAACGTTAACCAATCCGATTTAAGTTCTAATCCGCTACGAATTTCTTTTGGAGTTACAAACACCCCTTGAATTGCCCATTCCACTCGATCGAGCATTTCTTGGCTAGATAAACTCTTATCCGCAACTGTAAAGCCTGCCTGATGTTCTTTAATCTTGGATTTAACTCGAATCAGCGGACGAGCATCTGCTGTCTGTACCACAATGTTTAAGGTTGGGTAACGTTCCATTAACTGCTTTAACAGTTGAATTCCGGTTTCCACGCGGCTCGGTTGTCCAACCGTTTCAGGGATTGATAAATCGACGATCGCAACATTCGGCTTTAAGCTCTCAACCTTAATCAGTGCATCCGCCGCCGTTTGTGCTGGGATCAAATCTGCTTTTGGATAGTTCGCTCTAAGCATACTAACTGTTGCATCAAGCACCAGTGGATGATCATCAATCACGAGAATGCTGAGGGTGGAGACCAGTGTGGAATGGGGCATAATCGTTACCTGATAAAGAACAGAACGAAGGACAGGAACCTTATTGTCCTTGACGCTGTGACTTTGTAAGTGTGCTACGGAATTGCCAAGTCAGAGAGTCATCATGGCTGTAACAGGAGCAGTGTCCACCACTTAGAAATCGGAGTGCCTGAGTTAGGTGTTTGAGATCATCGCAACCCTGAAGCTTATTCACTTGAGGATCATCGACTTTCGCAGTTAATTCATAAGTGTGGCTACTGAAAGATAGACTGACAAAGATCACTTGCGGTGTCAATAACTTTGCAGCGGTGATTCGTAAAAATTCATCCGTTGCGACTAAAGTGAGTCTATGTTGTTCGATCGGTAAATGGATTGCAGTTTTCGGTAATTCTGCGTTGAGATTGAGATCGCGTTTTCGCCAAGCTTCGACTAAATGATGCAGTGCCAAACTCAGGTCATCTTCGAGATCAAATGCTGAGAGTCGATCGCTGAGTCCATGCAGCGATTGATAAAGATGATCGACTTGAGTAATCGACTGTTGAATGGCTTCGGGTTGACCACTTTCAAGCGATCGTCGCATCACAAACAGTCTTTGTAATAGATCATTCCGAATCGCTTCTGCTTCATTGTGAAGCTGGATCGAATGCTGTCGATACCACCAACGCAGCGATCGTTGTGCCCCCAGATAGGACATAATCACTCCAACTACAATTAACCCACAGGTGATATCTAGCACAGCGTTTGATCTGAGCGAGTTCCTGAATGAGCGTTCCGTTTTCCTAGTGTAAGGGGCACGAACGATTCAGGGTTGGTGACTTCCTGCTTAGTATCGAGCAGAAATGAGTCGAGGGGTTTGCAGTTTTCGGCAAGGTTGTGAGGGAATCGATCGAATAGTGAAAT
>JADEXW010000569.1 GCA_015206935.1 Pseudanabaenaceae cyanobacterium LEGE 13415
TCTCTTGTCTCTAAATTATCCAACTGAAAGAGTCCTTGCTCACAGTTTCAACACAAACCTACACCTGTAAGGCCCCCCAGCCCCCAAGTTTGGGGGAACAAGAATCTTATCCCCCAGAATTGGGGGTTTGGGGGCATTCCCGCAGATTCATGAAGGAGATCCGATCCAGTGTTTCAAAGTTCCTAAGCTGTTCAACCTCTCTAGATGTGGGGCGAGTCTAACTTGCCCTGCATTTTTCTTTCTAAATTATGCTAAGAAAAAAGACTGTTTCAATCCAGCAACTTGCCCAAGACTATCTAGGATACGATGATCTTCGACCTGGACAAGAAGCCGCGATCGCTTCTGTCCTAGAACATCGAGATACACTCGCGATCATGCCCACTGGATCAGGCAAATCCGCGATCTATCAACTGACAGCAGCGAGAATTCCAGGATCAACGATCGTCATTTCTCCTTTACTAGCACTGCAAAAAGACCAAGTAGAATCGATTTCTACTGAAGTGGGTCGTGCAGCAGTGATCAACTCTACGATTTCAGCTTCCGATCGTGCAACTATCTTCGATCAATGGCGCAATGGCAAGATTGAGTTCCTCTTTCTTGCACCAGAGCAGTTTAACAATGCAGATACGATCGAGCATTTACAAGCTGCACCTCCATCGCTCTTTGTCATTGATGAAGCTCATTGCATCAGCGAATGGGGTCATAGTTTTCGTCCTGACTATCTTCGATTAGGAACAGTAATCGAAGCTTTGGGACATCCCACAACTTTGGCGCTAACTGCAACTGCATCACCACCCGTCCGCGAAGAAATCATTCAGCGCTTAGGAATGCAAAATCCGCGTTTGATTGTTCGAGGCTTCGATCGACCGAATCTTCGTTTAGCAGTCGAGAACTATGATGATGAAGCAGAAAAGCGCAAGATTTTTATCAAACGCATTCAACAATTAACTAAGCCTGGAATTGTCTATGTTGCGACTCGCAAAGTAACAGAATCTCTAGCTGAAGCACTCAATGAAGCGGGAATCAAAGCCATTCCATATCATGCAGGACTGAAAACTAAAGAGCGTGAACAAGCTCAAAATGCTTTTATGTCCGATGAAGCAGAAGTCATTGTGGCGACTACTGCGTTTGGAATGGGCGTTGATAAACCGAATGTTCGATTTGTATTGCACTACAACATTAGTGACTCGATCGATAGTTACTACCAAGAAATCGGACGTGCTGGACGCGATGGTGATCCTGCAAATATCATTCTGTTCTACACACCGGATGATTTGAACCTACGCAAGTTCTTTGCAGGGGGCGGCAAGCTAGAAAAAGAGAAAGTGATCGAACTGGCTCAACAGGTTCAACAACAATCCGAACCCGTTCATCCGAAAACATTAAAATCGCTGATTGAACTATCAGGCACAAAGATAAAAACAACCTTAAGTCATTTAGAACTATTAGGCGTGATCGAAGAACTCCCGACTGGAGAAGTGGTTGCTAAATTTGATGCTCCTGATCTTGAACAAGCCGCAGAAGAAGTTCTCCACGCCCAAGAGCGCAAAATTAAAGTTGAGCGATCGCGCTTAGAAATGATGCGAAATTATGCCGAAGTTCTCGATTGTCGCCGCAAATACTTATTGAACTATTTTGGCGATCCTCGTGAAGAATTGTGTGGAAATTGTGACAACTGTGCCTGTGGAGCCGCAAGCCAGCAAGATACCCACCGCAAACCCTATCAACTCAATAGCCGAATTGTCCACAAGTCTTGGGGAGAGGGCATTGTCATGCGATATGAAGCAGACAAAATCGTGATTCTATTCGATGAAGTGGGATACAAAACGATCAGCTTGGAAGCTGCATTATTACGGGGATTGCTTCATCGAGTTGGGTAAAAACACCGAGTCACAATCCCTCTCTCTAGCCAGAGTCTTAATGGAATCTTCCACGCTACCTTAAAGCGATCGAGCTACCTTGAAGAAAACGATCGCGTTCTTGCCGTTACAGAGTTAGCAGAGAAATTTTATGGCACAAAGTTTTGGTGTAATTGGTCTCGCCGTCATGGGTGAAAACCTGGCGCTGAATGTTGAGCGAAATGGCTTCCCCGTTTCCGTTTACAACCGTAGCCGCGAGAAAACGGATGCTTTTATGCAAAACCGGGCAGGCGGAAAAAATATCAAGGCAACTTATACGATCGAGGAATTCGTTGCTTCGCTCGAACGCCCCCGGAAGATCTTGATCATGGTGAAAGCGGGCGCACCCGTAGATGCCATGATCGAACAGTTAAAACCGCTCCTTGATGAAGGTGACATCCTGATTGATGGCGGTAATTCTTTATTTAGCGACACTGCCCGACGTGCGCGGGATCTCGAAGCTGCAAAATTCACCTTTATCGGAATGGGTGTGAGCGGGGGTGAAGAAGGTGCGCTGAATGGACCTAGTTTGATGCCGGGTGGTACAAAGTCGGCTTACGAATATTTGGAGCCGATTTTAACCAAGATCGCCGCTCAAGTGGATGATGGCGCTTGTGTCACCTACATTGGACCCGGTGGTGCAGGTCACTACGTCAAAATGGTACATAACGGGATTGAGTACGGTGATATGCAGTTGATTGCAGAAGCCTATGATCTCCTGAAAAATGTGGGCGGATTGACCGATGATGAACTGCATGAAGTGTTCATGGAATGGAACACAACCCCAGAACTGAATTCCTATTTGATCGAAATCACGGCAGATATTTTCAAAGTGCTTGATCCAGAGACCAAGAAACCGTTGGTCGATTATATTCTCGATGCGGCTGGACAAAAAGGAACCGGACGCTGGACTGTCACCGATGCACTAGAGCAAGGCGTGGCGATTCCAACGATTATCGCGGCTGTGAATGCTCGTATCATGTCTTCTTACAAGACAGAACGGATGGAAGCCTCCCAACAGTTGAGCTATGTTAGCCCAACCTTTGACGGTGATAAAAAGATGTTTATCAATGCCGTCCGCGATGCGTTGTACTGCTCGAAAATCTGTTCCTACGCGCAAGGAATGGCATTGCTGAATGTGGCATCTCAAAACTATGGTTACGACCTGAATCTGGCAGAATGTGCCCGAATCTGGAAAGGCGGCTGTATCATCCGAGCAGGTTTTCTCGGCAAGATTCAACAGGCGTTCATCGAAAATCCGACGCTGCCGAACTTGCTCTTGGCTCCAGAATTCAAGCAAACGATTCTCGATCGACAATCCGCATGGCGTGAAGTCATTATGGCGGCTGCCCGTCACGGAATTGCGGTTCCTGCGTTTAGTGCCTCGCTCGACTATTTCGACAGCTACCGCCGCGCTCGTTTGCCACAAAATTTAACACAGGCACAACGCGATTATTTCGGCGCTCACACTTATCTCCGCACCGACAAAGAAGGCGTATTCCACACGGAATGGACAACTTTGGCGGAGGAGTCTTCATCGAGTTTTTCGACTCCGCAAAAGCTCACAACCGATCAACCGCGTCCCCATGCAGGCGATGTTGAGATCAAAGAGGTGCAGACTAATCGCTAGTCGGTTACACTAAATCAACTAGCTTGGGAACGTTTGTGAACAAAGGTCGATCGAGGAATTTTCTTCGATCGACCTTTTTCAAGCGATGAATCATCTCGATCGCGTTATAGCAGTAAAAGTTTAGATTAGAACATCTTCGGAGTTGCCCCCAAACCCCCAATTCTGCTTGCTCAAGACTCTTGCTCCCCCAAACTTGGGGGCTGGGGGGCTTTCGAGAAGTGTCCTAACT
>JADEXW010000001.1 GCA_015206935.1 Pseudanabaenaceae cyanobacterium LEGE 13415
ATTGATGAATTGCTGATCAATCTCTAAATCTTTGATTTTTTCTTAAATTAGCGTCCGGACAGTCAAGTTTCGACCCGTAGAAAAGGTGGGTAGCGTGTGCGAATACTACTTGCAAGCTAACTTTTCACACAGCCCACATAAAATTGGTTTTGCTCCTCAGCATGACGCAGTTCCCCATTTCTGCCCTTTAACGACATCAAAGGAGAAACAATGGAAACGACCAAACTCCAGCATCAAACCGCTGCGATCGAACTGACTTTTACTCGTGATGCGATCGCGAATTCAGGCTGTGCAAATCTCATCGGTATCGATGCCAGCGTCCCCTAAACATCGTCCTAGTCTTCGATTAGCATTCTCTGGAATTTGTTCTAACCGTTTGCGTGTCGCTTACGTTTTCCTAGATGAATTGATCAGCACTAAAGTTCCTTGCTGCACTCTAATTTTCTTCTGCCTAGGAATGACACCGCAAAAGACTGGTTAGGCGCATTGCACTTTGAGCAGTTTCGGTGACTCATGAGTACTTGTCTAAAGATTGGAAACTTAGCGCTAACGGGAACGCAGGTTGTTTCTGCACTTGCTCGCTATCAATTACTGGAACCCTTTATAGAACAAATCTTTCTAGATTCTGTGCTACAAACTGTCCCGCTCACCGAAGAGGATGTGTTTCGCGCACTGACAGGTCGTGCAGGTGCAAACGCGCCCGTAGATTTTGAGGCATTTGTGGCGGAGTGGTTGCAGCAGCGGCAATTGTCGAAAACTTATTTAGAAGGAGTCATTTATCGACAGCTTCGGATCGAGAAGCTAAAACGGCTACGCTTCGAGCAACATCTACAATCTGAATTTCTGCGGCGCAAGTCGGAATTCGATCAGGTTGAGTTTTCTCTCATTCAACTATCGAATCTGTCTTTGGCGCAGGAACTCTTTTTTCGGATTCGAGATGATCAAGCAGAATTTGGAGCGTTGGCGCAAAAATATTCGCAAGGCATGGAACGCCAAACACAGGGCTGGGTCGGTCCAGTCAAGCTCCAACAGCTACCACAATCGATCGTTCAAGCATTTGTTCAAGGTCGAGTCGGGGGGGTCTATGGTCCGTTTGCGATCGACACTCACTTCTGGATTGTTCGCTTAGAGCAAATGTATCAAGCCCGATTAACTGAGTCAGTTCGATCGGAACTGCGCGATCAGCTATTTTCTAAGTGGCTGAAGATGAGCGCTCGATCAGTGATGCAGGATACTGCAAAACTCCAAATTGTAGGAGCGCAAACCGATGTGAAAGCTTCAGCGGCTCTACCAGAGCAAAAGGCTTCTTAGCCTGCTGAAATCGAAATGATACCCGTTTAGAAAGTCGATGACACTGTGTTATGACGAGTACCTATGCTCAAATCGAAGCGCTATTACCTATCTTTCATAACGCTTATCCGTTCAATGGCTTGTCTGCCTTTATTTGTCGTTATTTGACGAGTCGCCTAGAAGTCGTTTCTTTCTTGCCTGGTCAGGTGATTTATTCCGAGGATAAGCCGATTTCGATGATTCATTGCTTGGTCAAGGGACAAGTTCAGGTTCTTGGTTCTGCGGCGATTCAGTCTCCGACGCTTGCTGTGTTAGGAGCAGGGACAGTCATCGGATGGGAAAGATGGTTGCGATCGACAACATTTGGGTCAGTCAGAGTTGCCGGAATTGAAGATCCTGTGACGACATTGGCGCTGCGGATTGAACATTTTGAACAACTTGCGGTGCCAGAAGTGCTGCCCGTTTTGGCTGAACAATTGTCGATCGCTGAATTGTTCGAGGTGATGATTCGCTTTGTCGAAAGGCTACCTACTCCGCTCTCAATCAATGACCTAAAAGCGCTGATTTACCGAATCTATCAGCAGCGTTTAGCGATCGCCTATCACTATTTACCGAATACAGACGGTTCTCTCTCTCCGAAGTATCAATGGTTTATGAGTAGCAATCACGCGATCCCGATCGGGACTCCGATCCGATCGCTGTCTGCACTGTCCACTGATACGACCCATCAACCTGTGCGATTAATTGGCATCGATCGTCAATGTTTAGCGACTGCGCTGAAGCCACAAAGTCCGCCTCCGATTGCCGTGTTCCATGCTGAGAAGGAGTACATTTCGTGACTCATGTTAACCTCCAAGTTCAGTCATTTTTGCCGATCTTGCTAACCGCTTATCCGTTTAATCGGTTGTCTCCTGCTGCTCATCAGCGGTTGGGTCAGCAAGTAACGCTGAATACCTTTCAGGCTGGGCAAGTGATTGCAGATGAAGGAGAGCTTCCTTCTGCAATTCATTGCGTTGTGCAGGAGCAGGTTCGGATTGTTGGATCTGCTAAATCTGGCTCACCTACTTTGCGCGTGACAGAACCAGGAGATGTCGTGGGATGGGAAAGTATTCTGAGACGGCGGGCATTTGGTTCGATTCGAGCAGTCGGGCTAGAAAGTGAGGTGCTGACACTATCGATCAGCGCGGACGATTTTGAAACCCTGATGCACGATGAACTGCTTCCCAGTTTGACTGAAGAAGTGACGATCGCGGAGCTTTACGATATTCTGCTGCAATTCATCAGCAAAATTCCAGTCCAGCTTCCCACATTTGATCTCAAAGTCGTTATCCAGCATTTGCAGGATCATCAATTAGCGATCGCTCGTCATTGGTTCCCACAAAATGGAACTGCTGAACTCCTACCGACTGATTATGTTTGGTTTGTGAGTGGAGGCGCTCCGGTTTCTGTGCCTGTCGGAATTCCAATCAAAGCGTTAGAGCGGATTGTGCCGCTAAGAGATTCAAGGCTGCCCGTTCGATTAATCGGCATCGATCGTACTGTGTTGGCAACGGTTCTCACATCAGGGACACTTCCGGTTCACGCTACCAACGATTCGGGACTTCCGCGAGAAGCAGAAACAGTCATTGCATTACTAGAGGGATTATTATCACCAAAATCAGATGTAGACCCTGAAGAGCTACCTACGCAATCCTCCTATCCAATTCACTTTGCTCGATCGTACGAGATGGAAGAATATTCGGTTGCCTGCTTCTGGATGGTGTGTGACTATCTGAAGATTCCTTATCGTCCGGATGTGCTGCGACGCTGGTTTACAAAATTCCCGACGCTACCTAGTGATATGCTGCCGATTTATAGTCGAATTGCTGAAGCATTTGGACTGCGATCGCAGCTTGTCGAGCTACTTCCCACAGTCGGCGGATTAGGACGATTGCAAACGCCAGCTTTAGTGATTGTCGATAATATTCCTTGTGTATTGTATGAAGTCACTCCAAGAGCTGCGATTCTCGGATCACCTGCGACCGGACTATTAAGACTGTCTCCGAATGAAGTTTCAAAACAACTAAAACGAAGCGATCGTAAGCTAACTCATGCGCTATTGCTCGAACGCCAACCGATGAGTCCAGTGAAACGATTTGGCTGGGGCTGGTTTTTGCCGTCACTGCAACCGCATCGAGCGATCGTCTTTCAAATTCTAGTAGCATCGGTCTTTGTGCAACTATTAGCGCTTGCGAATCCACTGTTAACGCAGCAAATTATTGATAAAGCGATTATTAACGGCAGTGCTGATGCCCTGCCTGTATTTGCGCTATTGATGCTAACGTTTACCCTATTGGAAAATGTATTAACTATTTTGCGAACTTATCTGCTCAACAGTACGACCAATCGGATTGATCTGATGTTGGGGACTGAAATTGTTCGACATTTACTAAATCTACCGCTCAACTTTTTTCAAAAACGCCCTGTCGGAGAACTCGCAACGCGGATTTCAGAACTTGAAAATATTCGTCAGTTTCTCACAGGTACATTTCTAACCGTCTTGTTAGATGTGCTGTTCTGCGGCATCTATATTGCGATGATGCTGGTTTATAGTGTTCCATTAACGCTCTGTGTCCTTGGCTTCGTACCGATCGTCATTGGAATTACACTGTTTTCTTCACCGCTTCTGCAAAAGCTGATCCGGAAGAAGTCTGATCAAAACGCCAGAATGCAGTCTTATCTGATTGAGATTCTGAACGGAATTTTCACGATGAAGTCCCAGAGCATGGAAAATCTGGTGCAAGCCAACTGGCGCATTCAGTATCTAGGCTATTTAGGAACAAGCTTTCGTACCACAATGCTAGGGGCTGCCGCTGGATCAATCAACAACATTGCAAACAGTGCCAGCAGTTTAGTTGTGCTTTGGGTAGGGGGGAGTCTTGTCTTACAGGGAAATATGACGGTTGGAGGACTGATTGCTTTCCGAATTATTTCTGGCTATGTAACAGGCCCACTCGTGCGTTTATCGAGACTTTGGCAGAAGTTTCAGGAAACAAACTTATCGATGGAACTCTTAGCAGATGTTGTCGATACTCCGACCGAAATTGCGGGAGACGATGCGAATCTATCAATTCCTCAAATTCGTGGACAAGTGAAGTACGAAGCAGTCAATTTTTCATTCCCCAATAGCGGTCAACAACAACTGACCAACATTAATCTAGAAATTCCATCTGGAACGTTCATCGGTTTAGTGGGACAAAGCGGCTCTGGAAAAAGTACTTTATTGAAACTATTACCGCGCTTTTATCTGCCGAGCGAAGGCACAATCTACCTAGATGGATATGACATCAGCAAAGTTAGCTTGAGTTCACTCCGGCATCAACTTGGCGTTGTCCCTCAAGATCCGGTATTGTTTGAAGGAACCATTCGAGATAACATTACAAGCTTTGCTGAAGTCGAGGATGCGATCGTCATGCAAGCTGCCAAAATTGCTGAAGCGCATCAGTTCATCATGGAACTTCCAAACGGCTATAGTACCAGAGTTGGAGAGCGCGGCTCTAATCTTTCGGGTGGACAGCGACAGCGCATTGCACTTGCCCGGATGATCGTTAGCAATCCTCAACTCGTGATTCTAGATGAAGCGACGAGTGCTTTGGACTATGAAACCGAACATCGAGTTTGTCAGAATTTGCGAGAACACTTTCGAGGAAAAACCTTGTTCTTCATCACTCATCGCCTTGCTAATTTGGTCAATGCTGATTTGATCCTCTATCTACAGTCAGGCACAGTTGTTGAGCAGGGAACACACGCGCAACTGATAGCCAAGCGACAACGATATTATTCACTGTTTACTCAACAAGCCTAATCGAGACCACTGTTCCATCACTCCAACCCGTCCTATGCAGAAGAAGTCATGGTTTACCAATTTTGTTCGCGTGATTCAGGGAAAAGCCGATGCCGCGATCGCGGTAATTGACGATCGACAAGTCCCACAACTCGAACTTCCACAGCCCGCAAATTGGGCGAAACGCACTACTCAGGTCATTATGTTCGGGTTAGTGGTGGGATTGGGTTGGTCGATTTTTGCACGCATGGAAGTGGTCGTGACAGCACGCGGAAAGCTCGAACCTTTATCTTCAGCACAATCGGTACAACCCCGCTTCAATGGTGTCATCAGCGCTGTCTTAGTCAAAGAAGGTCAAAAAGTTCGAGCTGGACAAGTCCTGATGCAGCTTGACAAAGGGGATTTGTTGAATCAATTGAAAACGCTTTCGACTCAGCGTGAACTGCTAGTGAAACAAGTTGCGGTCTTGAGATTAGCGCGACAAGGGCAACCGATCAATGCTCAAGTTCAACGAGCATTCCGCATTCCGCCAGAACTTTACAATCGCGTCCAAAACCGTCAATTGTTAACAGCACAACTCACAGGTAATCCGAGTGGACTCTCGCCGGATCAACTCCAGCGATATCGCTTATTTGTGCGAGAACTCCAAGATGTACAGGCAGAAAATCGATTGCAATTGGGCAATTTGCGCGTTCAAGAATCTGGCGCAAATTCAGACCTGACCAATAACAGTTCTCAGCTGCGCGTAGAGCAGGAATTGGTGGCGAGACTGAATGAGTTAGTCAAGCAGGGCGCAATTTCTAGAACTGACTATCTTCGTCGCGTCGTAGGGGTGAATGACTTACAAAACGAGGTGAACCAAAGCCAAGTCCAACGCGGTCAAATAGCGATGAGTCAAATTCAAGCGCAGGTGAGTGGCAGAAAAGCGATCGATGAACTTTATCGCAACGTCCAAGATCAACTGGCTCAACTGGATAACCAACTCGACAGCAGTATCGAAGCGAGTCAGCAGCGAATTATCCAGCTCAATGGTCAACTTCAGCAGCTCAGATCGGATCTCAAAGCGCAAGAGCTACGATCTCCGGTCGATGGCGTTGTCTTTGATATCAAACAAAAAGTGGCAGGAACTGCGGTTCGTCCGGGCGACGTGCTGATGCAAATTTCGCCTGATGAATCGCTTGTGGCAAATGTTCAGGTAGCAAATTCAGATATTGCTGATCTCCGAGTGGGTCTGCCTGTGGATGTCCGTTTAGATGCTTATCCGTTTACCGAATTTGGCTCAATTCAGGGTGCGATTACTCGAATTTCCAGTGATGCGGTTCCGGTTTCCGAGCAATCTCCGAATGCTGGGACTGTCTTTCCGGTGACTGTCGTTCTCAAGCAATCGCTACAGAAACGGGACAAGAAATTTTCGCTATCGCCGGGTATGACGCTCAATGCAAATATTAAAGTGCGATCGCGAGCGCCAATCTCGCTCGTTGCAGATCAAGTGGTGAAACTCTTTGACAGCACAAAGAATATTCGATAGTACTCCTATCATTTTTGTTGAAGCAAAATCAAGTTCAATCTTGATTTTGCTTCTTATTCACTAGCTGTAGAATTGATGCTGCAAGTCATGAACTTGCTCGGCGAGTTCGGCAAATGGATCTTCTACCACCAGATTAGGAACAATTTCCTGAATCAGTAGGGAACGGACGGGCGGGGTCGGAACTCCGAATTCGGTAAGCCAGGTTGTGAGTTGTTCAGCCGAACGGTTAATTTCCTCCCGCTAATGCTCGGTTGCTAGCTTGATACATCGCTGTAAATGCTGCAAGTCAGTGTCGTTAATCATCAAAATTCCTGCGTGATTAGTTACGATGAGAGAGATAGTACGGATTTTGCTCTGAGATTAGGGCTTAAGCTATTCTCAGAGAGCAGATTAGTCTGCCTTGTCATCATTCTAATTTGGCGGTTGTCGGTTAGAAATGGAACTCGATGAGTGACCTCAAGTGAACTAACAGGTGGAGCGGATCGCAATAGTTCTGCTCGGATCATCGTTATGCAGTTCGATAGAGAAGCATCAAACAGTGAAAATATAGCTAACTTAAATGCTGAAACGAACACAGCGATCGACTTATCAATGAGTGGCACATGGAAGTTGTTGATTCACCACAATTTGACTACCTCGCAAAATCCCAAAGCTTATCGTGGAACTATTTTGCTTTCTATTTCCGATCAATAGGAAGTAGTACTAGAACACTCATCGGGTACAGTCAGCGAGCCAAGTCCTCGAAGTGTTGCGCTCGACACTTGCACTCATCACACTATCGCACCTTTAATCACCTTGCGCTTCTTCAAGATTTAACAAACTCACAATCACACCTGCGATCGGTACAGATAAAAAGACACCAAGCAGTCCTGACACTCGTGTTCCTACTAAGAGCGCAAAAAATACAATCACAGGACTCAGATGCACCGTCGTTTGCATCACACGCGGTGCTAGTAGATTGTCTTGTAGTTGCTGTAGAATCACACAAATCGCCAGTACCTTGAGTGCTGTTAGCCAGCCGCTCTGCACTAAGATGATTAAGCAAACAACTGTTACACCCAACGTTGCACCAATACCAGGAATTAAGTCAAATACACCAACCGTTACTGCAAGCAAAAACGAAAATGGGATCTCAAACAGCACAAACACAAGAAAAGTTGCAACACTCAACAGAAATGAAATGAGTAATTGACCTTGAAGAAATCCGACAAAGTTCGTTTGCACTGCTGCCGCGACTCGCTTTCGATGCTGGGATGGCACTAATTTCAGTACCAGTTGCCAGAGTTTTGCGCCATCAATTAACATAAAAAAGGCAACGACGAGAATAATAATGAATGTGACATAGTTTTGTAAAAGAATTGGTAGAGAACTCACTGCCCAATTGAATCCAGCCGTAAATACGTTACGAACCTGAAGCTCGATCGCATCAAGGTTGAGCGGAATATTTTGGGCTGCGAATAGAGATTGCAACTGGTCGAGTGGATTGTTTGTCGTATTGAGCGACTGTAGTAATAACGTGGTTAATTGCTGAATTTGATTGGTGAGTGTGAGCGCGATCGCGATGACTGCGACAAGAATAATAATCAGGCTCGAAGCAATGACTAAACTGAGTGCAACGCTTCTCTTCATAAAGCGCTGTAAATAGCGCACTGGATAGTTTAAGATAAGAGCGAGAATGGCGGAAATCGCAAACACGAAGATAACATATTCAAAATATTGAAACAGGGCAACAAACGCCCAACCGGAGGCAAAGAATAGCAGAAAACGAACTAAAGCGTTTGTGCTAATTCGACTCCAAAGCGGAGAATGATGGTTGGAATTCGTCGATCGACTCATAACCGTTGTGACTCTCTTGAACTTTCTACCGCACCGCAAAATGAGTCGATAGAACTCTGTTTAAAGTCCAAATTCCATGAGCAGAAAGCAGAAATTTGAACAAACGAAAATATCTAAAATCATGTCTAAAACTCCGTCAATCAACATCATCCCTTGGAGGCTTGCCTATCGCCTGAATACGATGAATATCTAGGCAATGTTGATGAAAAAGTTCAGAGGTGATCATGCTCAAAGTATTTGCCGATCGAGGAGGAACATTTACAGATTTAGTAGCCGTCACAGATGATGCAAAAATCATCGATCGACTATCAACCCAGTCTGAACGCTTCCAAATTACATCGCTTGCAGATCAGTCCTGGATCATTATCTATAAATTGCTCTCAGAGCAACCCGAACAGTATCAAGATGCAGTCATTCAAGGGATTCGAGACATTTTAGGATTGTCCAGCGATCAACCGATTCCATCTAGAGCAGTTGAAGTCGTGAAGATGGGAACAACGGTTGCCACAAATGCTTTATTAGAGCGCAAAGGGGAACGAACCTTGCTACTGATCACCGAAGGATTTCGAGATGCACTCGCAATCGGCTATCAGAATCGTCCAAATATCTTTGCGCGGCAGATTGTTCTACCAGAGCGAGTTTATGAACGAGTGATTGAAGTTAAAGAACGCTACACAGCACAAGGAGAAGAGATCGTTCCAATCACCGCTGAAGAAGAAGTAAGACTTACGACACTGTTACGGGAAGCTTATACCGATGGAATTCAAGCCGTTGCGATCGCATTTCTGCATAGTTATCGCTATCCGCAACACGAACAGCAGATTGCAGCGATCGCGCATCGCATTGGCTTTACTCAAATCTCTATTTCTCATGAAGTAAGTCCATTGATGAAGCTGATTCGTCGAGGGGATACAACGGTGATCGATGCGTATCTTTCTCCGATTCTCAGGCAATATGTCGATCGAGTTGGATCAGCACTGCAATCCACAACTAAGCTAGAGTTCATGAAATCTGATGGTGGACTTACTGAAGCACAACGATTTCAAGGTAAAGATAGTATTCTTTCTGGTCCTGCTGGTGGCATTGTTGGAGCGGTAAAAACCAGTACTGCTGCGGGATTTGATAAAATCATTGGCTTTGATATGGGAGGAACTTCAACGGATGTATCTCACTACAATGGAGAGTATGAGCGCACGTTTGAAACTGAAGTTGCAGGCGTGCGATTGTGTGCCCCAATGATGTCGATTCATACGGTTGCAGCGGGTGGCGGATCAATCTTGCAGTTTGATGGATCGCGCTACAGAGTAGGACCAGAATCGGCTGGAGCAAATCCCGGGCCTGCTTGCTATCGGAAAGGCGGATCGTTAACTGTGACCGATTGCAATGTTCGATTAGGTAAAATTCAGCCTGAATTCTTTCCGCAAGTATTTGGATCTGAGGGAAATTTGCCACTCGATCGAGCAATTGTAGAGCAAGAATTCGCAGCACTGACCGCAGAAATTCAAGCGAAAACCGGAGATACTCGCACTGATGAACAGGTTGCCGCTGGATTTTTGGAAATTGCGATCGACAAAATGGCGAATGCAATCAAAAAGATTTCCGTTCAACGCGGCTATGATGTCACGCAATACACGCTCTGTTGCTTCGGAGGTGCAGGAGGGCAACATGCTTGTCTAATTGCTGAAGCGCTGGGAATGACAAAAATTTTTATTCATCCGTTTGCTGGAGTGCTTTCGGCATATGGGATTGGACTCGCAGATGTACGAACTTTGAAAGAGAAAGCGATCGAAGCTCCTTTAAGCACAGAGCAAATTTCTACATTAGAACAAACATTGTTAATGCTTGATACAGAAAGTCGATCAGAAATTATTGCTCAAGGAAAAAGTAGCGATCGCATTGAAACGATTTTCAAGGTGCGTTTACGCTATCAAGGAACCGATTCTGCTTTAACCGTGAACTTCGATCGAGCAGAAACAATGAGACAGCAGTTTGAGGAAATCTACCAGCAGCGCTATGGATTTTCAATGCCCGATAAAGGGTTAATTGTTGAAGCGGTTTCAGTAGAAGCGCTTGCACATACCGATTCAATTACAGAACGTTTGATTGCTGAAGGTCGATCGACTCCACTTCGGTCAATTGCAACTGTTCGGATCTACACGAAAGGAGCTTGGCACGACACTCCCGTTTATCGTCGGCAAGATTTAAGACCTGGAGATCGTATTACTGGTGCAGCTTTGATTCTGGAACCGACTGGAACGAATGTGGTTGAGCCTGGGTGGTGTACAGAACTCACACAACAGAACTATCTAATCTTGAGCAAAATTAAGGAGGTTCAGGAGCTTTCTACAGCCATTTCACCTGTTGCGGCAACTCCTGATCCAGTATTGTTGGAGATTTTTAATAACTTGGTTCGCGCGATCGCAGAAGAGATGGGAATCACGCTTCAGAACACAAGCTACTCAGTCAACATCAAAGAACGGCTCGATTTCTCTTGCGCTATCTTTGATCAATTCGGGCAACTGGTCGCAAATGCTCCTCATATTCCCGTTCATCTAGGTTCAATGAGCGAAAGTGTGAGTCGTTTAATACGGGCTAAAGGCAATGTACTAAAACCTGGAGACGCTTTCGCCTCGAACAATCCTTATAACGGCGGTACTCATTTACCAGACATCACAGTGATTACTCCGGTGTTTGTTCCGAATCGCCCTACACCGATGTTTTATGTTGCTTCGCGGGGACATCATGCGGATATTGGCGGAATCACACCCGGATCAATGCCGCCCCATAGTACGACGATCGACCAAGAAGGCATTTTGCTCGACAATGTGCAAATCGTCGATCGCGGAAAGTTTCAAGAAGCAGACCTCTTAGAAATTCTCACAACCGGAAACTATCCCGTTCGTAATCCAGTTCAGAACTTAGCCGATTTACAAGCTCAGATTGCAGCAAATGAGCGCGGCGTACAGGAACTCTGTCGCATTGTTGAACAATACGGATTAGAAGTCGTACAAGCTTACATGCAGCATGTTCAGAACAATGCAGAAGAATCCGTTCGGCGCGTGATTGATGTTCTGAAACCCGGTTGCTTCGACTATCTGATGGACGATGGCAGCAAAATTTGTGTTGATATTCAAATCGATCGTACAACTCGATCGGCTCGAATTGATTTCACCGGAACTTCTCCACAGCAATCCACAAATCTCAATGCTCCTCTAGCAATTTGCAAAGCTGTAGTACTCTATGTTTTTCGTACCTTAGTTAATGATGATATTCCACTCAATGCAGGCTGTCTGAAACCGCTTGAAATCATTGTTCCTGAAGGTTGTTTGCTCAATCCGCGTTCTCCTGCTGCGGTCGTTGCTGGCAATGTCGAAACCTCACAAGCGATCGCGAATTCACTTTACGGTGCATTAGGAGTGATGGCAGCCTCTCAAGGCACAATGAATAACTTTACTTTTGGCAATGAGCAACATCAGTACTATGAAACAATCTGCGGAGGATCAGGAGCAGGGGCGACCTTTGATGGAACCGATGCCGTTCAAACTCATATGACGAATTCACGGCTCACTGATCCAGAAGTTCTAGAATGGCGCTTTCCGGTATTGATCCAAGCCTTTTCAATTCGATCGAACAGTGGTGGACGTGGAAAACATCAAGGTGGAAATGGTGTGATTCGTTGTATTCAGTTTCGAGAAGCAATGACGGCTGCTATCTTGTCTGGACACCGAATCGTGCCACCATTTGGTTTGGCGGGTGGCGAATCGGGTACAACGGGACGTAACTTTGTTATTCGGTACAATGGCTCGATCGAACCTCTTGCTAACAAAGCAGAAGTTTCGATGAATCCAGGTGATGTCTTCGTGATTGAAACTCCCGGAGGTGGCGGATTTGGAATGTATTAAACAACTCAGGGGATTGAACAATGACCCTGCTTAATTTTTTCTACTGATCGAAGCAAAAAAGACTTGTGTATGTACAGTAGCGCTCGGATGCCGAGTCAAACAAAAGTTAACGAAATTGCTACGTTTCTACAAATCACGGATTCCGATTATAACGCTGAGTGACTCAGGCAGTGAAACAGATATTTTTGATAGTTATGCCCTACAAGGCAATAGTTACGTGATTAAATTCTCAGATCACGATCGACTACGACTGATTGTGCAACGAATCAAAGCATTTTGGTTAGAAATTGTGACGCTACCGATTGGTAGAAGCTCACTCTTTTGAGAATTTTGATTAAAATCTTCTAAGTCTTATCAATCTAAAAATCAACGTTGTATTGATTCAATCAACGTCGAATCGATTTGTTTTAATCAAAGAAGTTCTTCTTTTTTATTTAACAATTCGATTCCACTTTTCTTTGGTTCTTAAGGTATGCTACCAAGTTCTCATTGCTCAAAATGGCGTAGAAGCGATCGCGTTAATGAGTCAAAATCAACAACGGATTCGGTGTGTATTGATGGATTTAATGATGCCAACTTTAGACGGTCTTACCACATTGCCAGTATTGCGCCGCTCTAATCCAAATCTTTGCGCGATCGCAATGAGTGGATTAACGGCAACTGAGAGTATGACTCAAGTGGAAAGACTCGGCTTTCAAGGTTTTTTGCAAAAGCCCTTCACTCGGAAAGACTTACTGCAAATGCTTGGCTTACATCTTCACTCAACTCACTCAGATTAGAAGCAAAGCTGAATCAGGGATAAATTGTCGGGGAATTCTCGATCGCAATTAGTTGTTTCGTTGATTGATATTCCAGTCGAGGGCGGGGCAGTGCAACGAACGGCGGGATTTTATTAAGGAGCAGATCCCTAAAGATGGTGTAAAACAGTACTATCTCCATGTGATTTGGAGCGATCGTGGAACGGCTTATCTCCGCAATCCTGACTTACTCTCTCAAAGTGACGGGTGACTATCTTGGAATGGATGTGAATGTTTCAATTCGTAAGCTGGGAACGATGCCAGACTTTGAAGCCGCTCCGAGAGTGCCAATGGTTGTGTCTAAAGAGGGACGGTAGACTATTGTTTTATTGCGATAGGATAAATCTTTGTTGAGCGAAGCACGAAGATGAAAACTGGAGTTTGGGTACTGGGCGACCAGCTTTGGACAGGGCAATCCGCATTGCAAAGTTGTTATAGCGATCGAGAAAATATTCCTGTCTTTTTCGTTGAGTCGCTCAATCACGCTCAACGATTACCGTATCATCTGCAAAAGATTGTTCTTGTTTGGTCAGCAATGCGCCATTTTGCTGAAGAACTACGACAAGAGGGCTGGACAGTTGAATATACAGCCTCGGTTGATTTCAAAACGCCTTTGTTGCACTGGATCGAGAAGCATCAGATCAGCGAATTGCGAATCATGTCTCCGGTCGATCGACCTTTTAAGAAATTAATTGCATCGCTTGAATTACCTTGCACTGTTACCTTCACCCCGAACAATCGATTTATTTGGGAAGATCAGGAGTTTGTAGACTGGGCGAAGACTCGAAAACGCTTACTGATGGAGGATTTTTATCGGGAAGGACGGCAGCGATTTAACATTCTGATGGAAGGAGATCAGCCGATTGGGGGAAGATGGAACTTCGATCGAGAAAATCGTAAACCTCCAAAAGGCAAACTTACGCTTCCTGAAGCACTTTGGTTTGAACCCGATAGCATCACGCAAGAGGTAATTGATTGGATTAAACAATCTACTTTATTTCAGGATAGTCAAACCTATTGGGAGATTGAACTGTTTCGCTGGGGGGTGACTCGCAAGCAAGCCTTACAAGTTCTAGACTTTTTTATTGAAACTCGACTCTCTAATTTTGGTCCGTATCAAGATGCAATGGTAACGGGTGAACAAACGATGTGGCACGCCATGTTATCGCCCTATCTCAATATCGGACTATTGCATCCCTTGGAAGTGGTACAAGCGGCTGAACGAGCGTTTCATGCCAATCGTGAGAAGTGGGCGATGAATAGCATCGAAGGCTTTGTGCGACAGGTGATTGGATGGCGTGAATACATGCATGGGATCTATGTTTATATGGGCGAAGATTATCCCGATCGTAATTATTTCAATCACACGCATCCGCTTCCTAGCTTCTACTGGACAGGTGAAACAAAGATGAACTGTCTACATCATGTTTTGAATCAAGTGAAAGAAACCGGATATGCTCACCACATTCAACGATTGATGGTTCTGAATAACTTTGCTTTGATTGCGGGTATTTCACCTCAAGAATTGCAAGATTGGTTTCACACGGCATTCATTGATGGATATGACTGGGTGATGCAAGCCAATGTGATTGGAATGGGACAGTATGCAGATGGTGGAATGATGGCATCTAAACCCTATGCCGCGTCTGCAAATTACATCAATAACATGAGCGATTATTGTAAGCATTGTGCCTATAATCCAAAGCGTCGAACTGGAGAAGATGCTTGTCCGTTTAACCTGATGTATTGGGACTTCTTAGCGCGACACTATGACAAGCTAAAACCAAATCCTCGAATGTTCCAAATCATGGCAAACTTAGAGCGAATCTTACCCGAAGAACTAGAGCAGATCCGTCAACAGGCAGAACAATGGCGCACCGAGAACTTACATACTGAATATCGGCTTCCTTCTACGCCCGATCATGGATCAACTCACGCAACTCCGCAATCAGTATCTTGAACTGACAAACCGGGTACTTCCAAGCCTTGCAAGCTCTCGAAAGTTTCCGGTTCGATACAATCACTGTTTTCAGCGAATTATTCTGGATAATTTATTCGATCGATGTTGGTATGAAGTTCTAGAACGTAAACGCATTCCTGCGTATCAACAGTTGAGCGAAGACCAGTTAGAAAAAGCGATCGCATTAGCGAACACGATTATCGCTCAACCCGATTCGTATCTAGAGCAGCTTAACCAGAACAGTCTCCGATGGCGCGGACATCAGAACGCATAACGGATGGTGCAATAAGGTAAGCGCTCCTTCAACAGTCCCGTCAAACCCTCAACCAATGTGCCCTTAAAGCCGCGTTTATAGCGAACATTCTTGCCGCCCGTCTGTGAATACTTCGTCTCTTGCAAATCCGGTCTCCAGAGCAATTCCTCGCCTTGGGGATGCCAGCCTAAGTTCACTTCGTGCAGCTTATCATTGTGAGTGAGGAAAATAACTTCGGCTTGGAGTTGGGCTTTGGCTCGATCGCTTAACGTATCATCAATCTGCTCAAACAATTCTGAATAGTCTTCGAGCCAATTCTCGTCATAGATCACAGGCGCAAAGTTGACGTGAACCTCATAACCAGCGTCTACAAAGTCATTAATTGCAGCGATACGATCGTCGATCGCAGATGTCCGAATATCGACAATCTGAGCTTTCTTCTGTGGCATCAAGCTAAACCGAATCCGCGTCTTGCCTTGTGGATCGTAATCCAGCATGGCAGGATTCACCCGCTTCGTGGCAAAAGTCGCCTTTGCATTCGGCAATGTCCGAAACAGTGCAATCAAATCCTTGACGTTATCGCAAACGGCAGCATCGACTGAACAATCACTATTCTCGCCAATCTCATAGACCCAGTACTGCGGATCAACTTGATTCGGCTCTAACTTGAAACCTTGCTTGGCACTATGCCGCGATAGATACTGCTGAATCCGCTCAATGTTCACAAAAGTCGTGATCGGATTCGCGAAACCCTTACGCCGAGCAACATAGCAGTACGTACATGCCATCGCACAGCCATTTGCGTGAGAGGGTGCAACGAAATCTGAACTACGACAATTGGGACGGGCTTGAAGCGACTTCTTAACACCGAGAACTAAGACCGATCGCTTAATCCGATTCCAATCCCCAACCGAATCTGCATTGCCATTCAGCTCTGGAATCTGCCAATGAGAAGCAACCTCAATCCGAGTGGCATCAGGATGCTGATCAAAAATCTCTTGAGCGCGAGGATAGTCTAAAACCGCTGGTTCAAAGTAAATCTCTCGAATGTTGAGCAAACGGTTTAGCTCGTCCGTGGAGTGATGAAGTGATAAAACCAAAAGACAACTCTGCATACTCGTCATCTTTAATGTAGCGTAGTGGAATCACTGAAGCAGTAGGGTAATCCGAAGCGAGATGTATAGCAATCCGATTTGAGTTGTAAGATTCGGGAAAGCCCCTAAACCCCCAATTCTGGGGGCTAAGAGTCTTGTTCCCCCAAACTTAGGGGCTAGGGGGCACAATCAACTCCGCATCTTACGACTAATTCAGGATTGCTATAGAGATTTGACTTGGCAGATTATGATCGAAATCAGAGTGAGGAAATCCTATGACGCAACCTGTTTCGATCGTTCAAAATTACATCAACGGTGAATGGTCTACTCCGAATGCTGAAAATTATTTAGAAGTAATTAATCCTGCCACGATCGAAGTTCTCAGTAAAGTTCCGCTCTCTCCTGCTACTGAGGTCGATCATGCGGCAAATGCGGCTCAAACTGCTTTTTCTGCTTGGAGAAGAACCCCTGCCACAGAGCGCGTTCAATATCTGTTCAAGCTCAAGGCATTATTGGAAGATCACTTTGAAGACATTGCCCAAACGATCACATTGGAATGTGGGAAAACGATCGCTGAAGCAAAAGGCGAAATGAGAAGAGCGATCGAGAATGTTGAAGTAGCCTGCGGGATTCCTATCCTGATGCAGGGTTATAACTCTGAGGACATTGCTCGCGGTATTGATGAACACATGATCCGACAACCATTGGGAGTGACTGCGATCATTACACCATTTAACTTTCCGGGCATGATTCCATTTTGGTTTATGCCGTATTCGATCGCCTGTGGTAACACCTGCATCATTAAGCCTTCTGAGCGTGTGCCGCTAACGATGCAGAAAATCTTTCATCTGCTCGAACAAACAGGACTACCGAAGGGCGTTGTGAACTTGGTTAATGGAGCGAAAGAAGTAGTCGATGCACTGTTAGATCACCCAACGATTCGAGCAATTAGCTTTGTCGGATCGAGTCCAGTTGCAAAGTATGTTTATAGTCGGGCGGCGGCGAATGGAAAGCGATCGCAGTGTCAAGGAGGAGCAAAAAACCCGGTGATCGTTCTGCCTGATGCGGATATTGCCATGACGACGAAGATTATGGCGGATAGTGCGTTTGGATGTGCCGGGCAGCGATGTTTAGCAGCATCAGTGGCGATTACAGTGGGTAGTGCAAAGAATACATTTACAGATGCGATCGCAGAAGCAGCAACCACGCGACAAATCGGATTTGGTCTGGATTCTGGTGTGCAAATGGGCCCGGTGATTACCGATCAAAGTAAGACTCGGATCGAAACGATTATCGGGAAAGCTGAAACTGAAGGAGCAACGGTTTTAGTAGATGGTCGATCGACAAAAGTTTCTGGCTATGAAAACGGTTATTTTGTTCGACCTACGATTTTGCAGAACGTTGATCCGGTTGGTGAAATTGCTCAAACTGAGATTTTTGGGCCCGTTCTGAGCTTGATTCATCTGGACACGATCGATGATGCGATCGCTTTAGTCAATCGCAGTCAATACGGCAATATGGCATCGCTCTTTACCTCCAGTGGTGGAGCCGCGAGAAAGTTCCGCTACGAAGCCGAAGCAGGAAACATTGGGATCAACATTGGTGTTGCGGCTCCGATGGCGTTCTTTCCGTTTAGTGGATGGAAAGAAAGCTTCTTCGGAGACTTACATGGACAAGGATGGCAAGCGATCGAGTTTTTCACGCAAACCAAAGTGATTGTGGAACGCTGGCAGGATTGGACGCGCCAATTCTAATCAGCTTTGTTCAGGTTGCATGAAATTTCTTCGTTCAACTCTGAAAAGTCGATGAATTCACCGTTTCTTGCTTCCGCATTTTTCAATCGGGCTAACACTTCAGGATGGAGTGCTTCGGTGACTCGCTCTTGACCGCTGACAAAGAAGAAAAAGCGAGTACCACCCACACAGATACAATCGCCATCCTGAAGTTTTTGGCTCTGTTGAACTCTCACACCATTGATATAAGAACCATTCATGCTGTTGAGATCGATGAAGTAAAAGCCATCTTGCCGATACAGAATCACGGCATGACGACGGGACAGTTTGCGGTCTTGTAGTGGAAGTGCCGCCGATCGATTTCTTCCGATCGTCCAAACCATCTGTGGCTGTCTCAGCGTGATTGATTCCGGTCTCAGCAAATTTGTCACTAAACAGACTTGCTTGCCATTTACCACACCTTGAACGTAACGCGGTTTCGCATCAGGCATTCCGGGCGGAGGCTCGATCGTGACCTGAGCATCTCGCTCGATCGTTAACGTGGGACTTTTTGCAATTTGCTGTTCTTCGGGGTTTTCCGCATCCAGTTCCACTTCGAGTTCTTCCCAAAATCCAGCTAGTGCATCACGAGATTGGGTTGTGGCAGCGGAAAGGATCGAGGCGCGGTCATCGGGGCTATGGAATTCGTGCTTCATCGGGATTTCCTCAAATCAGGATGCAATCCGAGGCGAGTGTATTGCCCCTAGATTTCCCCTAAAAGATACCGTTTGCGACTGTAAAAATCTTGATCTCAATCACAAAGCCAGCGATCGCCACCAATCAGAATAATTCAAATACCATAAAACCGTTTTTCGCAATCCGGTTTCAATTTGCTCGATCGGTTGCCAATTCAATTCGGTTTTGATTTTAGTAATGTCGATCGCATATCGTCGATCGTGTCCAGGTCGATCGGTTACATAAGTAATCAATTTCTGACAAGGACGAACAGGCAAATCCGGTGCAAGTTCATTCATCAACTCGCACAGAATGTCCACTAGCTCAATGTTGGTGATTTCATTGCCGCCTCCAATGTTGTAAGTTTCTCCAATCTGTCCGCGTTGAATCACAGCATCTAACGCACGACAATGATCTTCCACATAAATCCAATCCCGAACATTCAACCCATCCCCATAAATCGGTAAAGGCTTACCCAACAGCATGTTGATGCACATCAATGGAATCAGCTTTTCAGGAAATTGGTAAGCTCCATAGTTATTAGAACTATGTGTGATCAAGGTAGGAACATCATAAGTTTTGGAAAATGCTCGAACAAAGTGATCACTACTGGCTTTTGAAGCAGAATAAGGACTATTCGGAGCATAGGGAGATTGTTCTGTAAAAGCAGGATCATCCGCATCTAAGCTGCCATACACTTCGTCGGTTGATACATGGAGAAATCTTGCTGCTTCTGAATGATCGCGAAACGCTTCTAATAGAGTAAACGTACCAATCACATTCGTTTGAACAAACGCAGCAGGACTCGAAATCGATCGATCAACATGAGATTCCGCCGCAAAATGAACAATCGTATCAATCCGTTCCGTTGCCAGAAGCGAATCCACCAAAGCGCGATCGCAAATATTCCCATGAACAAATCGAAAATTCCCCTTCAGTTTAGCGAGATTGCTCCGAATCCCAGCATACGTCAGTGCATCTAGAACAATCACACGATCGTCTGGGTACTTTCCACACCAGTACTGAACAAAATTCGTCCCCATAAATCCCGCACCTCCTGTTACCAGCAATCGTTTTGATCTCACCATGTCATTGATATCCGTAGAACTGCGGGAATAAAAATTAATCAAATGATAAAGCTTCCGTGATTGTTCTCGATAGTTCTGAATCCTGCCTGTCTATCTTATGCACAGGAAGCATTTAAAAGGTGCGACCCATTCAACCACACCCATACGGAAGTACATCATGGCTGTTGAAAAAGTAAACTCCTCCTCTAGCTTGGCAGAAGTCGTCGATCGCATTCTTGACAAAGGAATTGTGGTCGATGCTTGGGTTCGTGTTTCGCTCGTGGGTATTGAATTGCTCGCAGTTGAAGCTCGCGTCGTAATCGCATCGGTGGAAACCTACCTGAAGTATGCAGAAGCCGTTGGTTTGACTGCTCAAGCGGCTGTTCCCGCTGCATAGGAATCTTCCGAGCAAGATTCTAATACCAAATCAATCTATTAATGCTACAAATCCCTAGCCCCCTAAATCCCCCAATGCTGAGGGACTTTGATTCTTGTTCCCCCAAACTTGGGGTTAGGGGGCTTTCCGAATCTGTAGCACTCAAAAATTAATTTGGTATTAGGACAAAACCACGACAATTTCAAATGCAAACGAACGTTTTTCACAAAAGTTGATTAGCTATCTATAAAGAGAGATAAATTTGGCTTGAAATGCTTGCCCCACTTACGTTTTCGTTTTTCTAAATACTATAGCAGTAGAAGTTTAGATTAGGACATCCTCGGAGTTGCCCCCAGACCCCCAATTCTGGGGGCTAAGACTCTTGCTCCCCCAAACTTGGGGGCTGGGGGGCTTTCTCGAAGTGTCCTAACTAAAGTGGGTACGGCTATACTACGCACAATATTAAAATATGCTGAAATCGCTGATTGAAGATGCAATTTACCTACCGAGTTGCGTCAAGTTTGATTAGGCACAATGTTGCAGCAAGCTGACGAATGACGCAGGTAACAACTTTTACTAAGCAACCCTTGACTTAGCAAATTACACAAAATTGTTTCTGCTCGGTGCAGAGTGGTAATGCAGCAATCTCGTAATCCTACCTTGTAGCGTTGATCGCAATCACAGCCGCAATGTAGCTCTGCAACTTTGTGAGCATCGCTGAACTTTACCTGCGTTCACGACTCCGAAACCACTGTAGCCGTCCTGCAATTCGAGCTTGCAGCTCCGGACTCGGATGCTGACGGTGCAGAATGATCGACCATACGAGCGCCACAAACGTTCGTGCCTCAATGCACCAGTCCAAGGCTTCATTATTAAACGATCGACCATAGCCATCGAGTGCCAGTTCCGCTTGATCTCGATCTGTACCAAACACAAAAGGAGCCGCAACTAAAGCTCTTCTATTTTGAATCAGAGAAAATAGCTCATGGTTGCATTTGTTATCAAGCCTCACCTTGCACGATCGCTCATGCTCAGTGGTGAAACCCTAAAGAAATATCGCCAGCAAGGAGATTGGTTGGAAGGAATTCATCTCCTGACTGTTATGCTCTGACGTTACGACAACGCTCAGAAGCCCGTGAAATCAAGGCTGTCAGAGATTTCTGTTAAAAAGCGGGTAACGCGATTCGAACGCGCGACATTCACCTTGGCAAGGTGACGCTCTACCACTGAGCTATACCCGCATTTGCTACTTTATTAATATCTCAGACTCGTTTGGAATTGTCAAGATAAATCGATAAAAATCTAGTTGTATTGTTGAACAATCCCGTCAAATTCACGTCATCAGAGTAAGATTAGTATAGATATTCTTATGATGATGCCCAATGGTTCAGTACACTTTGGCTCAAAGCCCCGAAATCATTCTCACAGTTCCCGGTAAAGATTCGTCTAAAGCCCGCGAAAAGGCGATGGATCAACTCATGGAGTTGATGGACGAAGGCAAACTTCCAACTGATTTGGCTGATGGTTTCGGTCCTCAAAACTTTATTGAGGTGAAAGATCCAGGGAGTCAACCTGCAAATGATGAAGACGCAATTACTCAAGCAGTTCAGACTTTGAGTAGTCTGGCAACGTTGAAATTGAAAGCGCAAGAATCGCGATCGGAAGCACTTCAAGTCCGCCAACAAATCGATGTTCTCTTTACTGATGATCCTGTGACCGAGGAAGAAATTAACGGGCTGAAAGAAGGCTTTAAACTGCTAAAAAGCTATGCACAGACGAACTTGAGATATCGAGAAGCACGATCGCAAGCAGAAGAAGCCCGTTCTATTCTCGATCGCGCTCTTTCAGAACCCGAATCGAAGAAGAAGTAGCAAAATCCGAACGATCACACTCTAGAAATTCTTTGATTGCTCATATTATGATTAGATTCAGTTAAAAAATCTTTACAAGAATGACGACTACTGAGCAAGCAAGAGCGCTTCCGACACTGGAGAAGCTGACCTGGGAATGGCAAGGGCATTCAATCCAGTACACGGTGCTGGGTGTGGGTCAACCCCTCGTTCTCGTGCATGGATTTGGAGCCTCGATCGGGCATTGGAGAAAAAATATTCCCGTTCTCGCAGATGCCGGATATCAAGTGTTTGCGATCGACCTTCTCGGTTTTGGTGGATCAGATAAACCTGCTTTGGATTACACCGTTGAACTGTGGGTTGAGTTGCTGAAAGATTTCTGGACAGCAAATATTCAGCGTCCAGCCGTATTTGTCGGGAACTCGATCGGTGGATTGCTTTGCATGATGGTGTTGGCGCAACATCCAGAAATTGCAGCAGGTGGGGTTTTACTCAATCCAGCAGGGGGACTGAATCACCGTCCAGAAGAATTGAATCCGCCGCTACGATTGGTGATGGGAACGTTCTCTAAATTGGTTAGCTCGAAGCAGTTTGGCGGATGGATGTTTGATCAAGTGCGGCAGAAACGACGGATTCGCAATAGTCTGAGACAGGTTTATCGCAATCCGGATGCAATTACTGATGAATTAGTTGATTTGTTGCATGAGCCATCTTGTCATCCGGGAGCGCAACAGGTGTTTGCTTCGGTGTTGATGGCTCCTCCAGGACCTAAACCCACTGAACTCCTACCGCAGATTAAAATGCCGCTGTTGGTGATTTGGGGAGAATCCGATCCGTGGACACCGATCGCAGGATCAAAAATTTATCAATCCCTGGTTGGGACGCAGGCTGTGGAATTCAAATCGATTCCGAATACGGGACATTGCCCACATGATGAGCGACCGGAGATCGTCAACGAGTTGATGATTCAGTGGCTCGATCGAACCTTGGGGAAAAACTAGGCAGTTTCACTGAACACCCTCATTCAATTGACAGGTTAGGCTCTCAATAAAAGTCCTGAAACTCTGTTTAAAACCAGTGAGGGTGTCATGAATCTAGAGATTAGTCCGAAGCACGAGCCGTCTAAATTGAATTCGCCAGAGCGTGAGACTCTGATCCCGATCGAGGAATTGTCTGAGATGGATGATTCTGAATACGATCTTGCTGAAGCGAATCGATTGTTGAAGCAAGGAATGGAGTTGAATCAGCGGGGAGAATTGCAAGCCGCGATCGCAACTTTACAGAAAGCGCATCTGCAATTTTGGGAATTGGGTGATCAGCAAGGCACAAAGCAATCATTAGAAGCTTTGGGATTGGTTTGCTACACGATGGGCGAATATGCAAAATCGATCGAGTATTCGCAGCGGAGTTTGGTGCTAGCTCAACGGATTCGACACTATCTCAGCAGCGTCAAGATTCTTGGGACTTTGGGAAATGCGTATCGCCATCTTGCCGATCATGAGAAAGCGATCGAGTACCAGCAACAAAGTTTGATGCTGGCACAGGAACTTCGAGATCAGCGCAGTGAAATGGCAGCTTTGAATAATCTGGGCTTGGCGTATAAAGCTGCAAATAATCCACAAGCTGCGATCGGGTGTGAGCGAAAAGCATTAGAGATTGCTCAAGACTTGCAGGACTCTGTGGCAACGGGGCAAATTTTGAAGAATCTTGGCAATGCGTACTATGCGTTGGGCGATTTTGAGCAAGCGATCGCGTATTACGAGCAGCGGTTGTCTTTGGCGCGTCAATTGGGTGATCAGCGGCTTGAAATGCAGGTGTTGAGAAATTTGGGAAATGCTTGCAATGTGATGGGAGAGCATGAGAACTCGATCGGATACAACATCAAGCGATTAGAAATTGCAAAGATGCTGAAAGACGATCGAACTCAAGAGCAAGCATTGGGCAGTTTATGTGTTGCTTATGAGGCACTTGGACAAACGCATTCTGCAATTCAATGTTATGAAGACCGATTGCAGTTGGCAAGACAACATCAAGATGAGCGTTTGGAATTCTACATCTTGAGCAATCTGAAAGCTGCTTTCTCGATGTTAGGAGACTTTAGCAAAGCAAATGAGTATAGCCCCCAGTTGGTTTAACGAACGATTGTCTTCACTTGCTCGAACGCAAAATCTCCTAAGACTTTGTGAGCAGCGGTGGTTGGGTGGATACCATCCCAGAATAGATAGCGATCGCAGTTTGCAGAAGAACCCAAACAAGCATTGGTCACGTTCGTAAAGCCGAATTGTTCTGGGTTATTGATGGCATCTCGATAGATGCGGAACACATCCAATTCTGCGATCGTAATATCCGGTTTGCGGAATTGATTGAGCGTATTTGCAAGCGATTGATTGTACGCGATCGCAAAGTTCGATAATTTCTGTGAAGCTTCGGTACGACGGGTTGCAGGCAATTGTCCTAAATCGGGTAAGTTTGCAACCAAAAAGCGTTTTGCCCCAGAATTCACTAGAGATTGTAGCGATCGCTGAAAGTTATCGATCGATCTTGTCGGCGTTTCGGTGCTGTAGAGATAATCATTTGCACCTGCCCAAATGACAAAAAGCGATTGAGGATCAACTTTTGGTTGATTCTGCACAAACGTTTGAACCTGAGCGAGAACGCCTGGAACCTGATTCAGTCCATTAATTCCGGTCGTTGCGCCACCCCAAGCAAAATTATCGAAACGCTCTTGGGGAAGGTCTAATTTTGCGGCAAGTTCTTCAACCCAAACTCTTCCATTTGAGTATCGTCCTTCAAAATAAGGGGGCGCAGGAATTTCTCCACCCGTTGCCCGGAAAACGTTACCAACATCAGAAAGGCTATCTCCGAAGACATAAAGCTGATTCACCGCTTGCACTTGGGGCTGAGGTTGCTGCACACGAGAAGGAATCATAATCGCGATCGCTGCGACGATTAAGACAACAACGATGAATAGAGTACTTTTTGGTAGTCGAAACAAACGCTTCATCACCAATCACAGAAAATGGAACAAGCTCAAAAAAGAGGAGTTCCAATCAACAGAAACTCCTCTTCACATTACTTAGGATTTCGGGAGGGTGAATCTCCCTTTGGGCTAATGCACCACATTCTTACTTTTTACTACAGTGTAAAAGAACAATATGGGTCAGTAATCGGGGGTGTTGCACTGTAACACCCTTTTCCATTTCAAGTTGGAACTAACTCATCGCGTTGAATTAAGCTCTTGATTTTTGCTAAATCAACATAGCGATCGGCAATATTAACCAAACTATCGCTCGTCATCGATTGCAGACTGACCACTTCGACTTGGACACCGCGATAAGCGATCGTATTCACAGCATAAGTTAAATCACCATCGCCACTGAGCAAAATCATCGTGTTGCAGTACGGAGTGAGTTCCAGCATATCGACTGCAATTTCGACATCTAAGTTTGCATGTTTCGAGCCATCTGCATTTTGAATCAGATCTTTGGTGACGACTCGATAGCCATGACGACGCATCCAGAGCAGGAAACCTTGTTGTTTTTCGTTGTTTGGATCAACGCCTGTATAGAAATAGGCTCTTAATAAGCGCCGACCCCCTGCAAGATAGCCGAGCAGTTTTGAGTAATCGATTTCGAGTCCCAATTGCATCGCCGCGTAGAACAAATTGGAACCATCGATGAAAATACCAACACGATCGCGGATTGAATCTGGCTCACTGAGCGGAGTTGGAGGAAGTGAGACTAAATGAGCTGCTGGTTCGGCTGCTAGTTCGATCGTGGGAGCAGCCCGACGCTGTGGACGGGGGACAAGTTGCATAAGAATATAGGAGTGAATTTAATAAAGCCTGCTCGTTTCCGGTTGGAGCATGTTTGTATGTGGGTGAACGCAAGTTCGGCTGGTTTCGACCTTACCAGAACACTCATTGTGTAGAAAAAATGAGCCAATATACCTTGCGCTGGGGTAGATACCGGAGAAACTCAAGACTATCTTTAGGTTTACCTTGGATTTTAAGGTTGTAGGCAGATTATTAAGAGACCCGATACGATTTTTCACGTTTGTTCTCTTTAGTTCAAAGGAGTACGGATCGGGAGGGGTGAAGGGTTCAGTCTGAGCGGCAAAAAAATCTGGAAATCCCTGATGCAGCGGAATCTAATAGAGTAGATATGGTGTTCCGACTGATTGTAGTTCGACCAGTGCAACAAAATTAGCACGATCGCGTTTGGGAGAGTTGAGATGTTTACTGCGCTTACAATTGTAGTCGCTTTGGGGATTTTGGGATGGGGCTTTAATCGGGCACGTCCTTACGGCAAAATTGGGATTCTGGCTTGGCTTCAGTCTGTGGTGCTGATGGCTCCGTGGATTTTGTTCTTCGGCTTGTTTGCCGCAGGAATTTACTTGAATCTAGCGGGAATGCTGCTGCTGTTTGTGATTTCGACGGGAGCTTATATCTGGATCGGACGGCAGTTACGCGCAGAAGGGCAGGATTTTTTGGCGAAACGAGCGGCGGCAAAAGTGGCAATTGAATCTGCTCTTTCCAATTCTGAAACCGAAACATCTCCTGCACCTGTTCCTCAACCTGCTGATTCTGTTTCGATTCCTGATGAGGATTTGCAAACAATTAAAGGGATTTTCGGAGTTGATACGTTTTTCCTGACTGAGACAATTCCGTATCAAGATGGCGCGGTTTTTCGAGGCAATTTGCGCGGTGAGCCTGAACCGACTCTGGCAAAATTAACCGGAAGTTTAACGGCACAATTGGGCGATCGATATCGGTTATTCCTAATCGAAAATCAGGATGAAAAGCCCGTCGTCGTGGTGCTGCCGAGTAAGAATGATCCGAAACCGTTGAATTTAACGCAGACGTTATTATCGATCGTTTTATTCTTAGCGACGATCGCGGCAAGTCTAGAAACGGGTGGCATTCTTTTAGGCTTCGATTTTTATAGTTCTCCAGAACGCTACAGAGAAGTCCTGCCGTTCAGTTTAGGAATTCTTAGTGTTTTATTGGCGCACGAATTGGGACACTGGCTCGCAGCAAAGCGTTATCAAGTTCGAGTCAATCTGCCGTTTTTCATTCCAACTTGGCAAATTGGATCATTCGGTGCAATTACTCGATTTGCGTCACTGCTTCCGAATCGAACGGCTCTGTTTGATATCGCGGTTGCAGGACCGATCGCGGGAGGTTTAGTCGCGCTTGGAATGCTCATTACAGGTCTATTGCTCTCGCATGAAGGAGCCGGATTTAAAGTTCCGACTCAGTTCTTTGAGGGTTCGATTCTGGTTGGAACCTTGGCGCGGGTGATTATGGGAACGGCAGTCCAGCAATCGATCGTGGAAGTGAATCCGCTAGTTGTGCTGGGTTGGATTGGATTAGTCGTGACTGCGATTAATGTGATGCCAGCGGGACAGCTTGACGGGGGACGAATTGTGCAAGCGATTTATGGACGGCAAATCGCAGGACGAGCCACGATCGCAACGATCGTGATTCTGGGTCTAGCTTCGTTGGTGAATCCGTTGGCACTGTATTGGGCGATCGTGATTGTTGTTTTGCAACGGAACCCGGAGCGTCCGAGTTTGAATGAGCTTAGTGAACCAGATGATGCGAGAGCTGCGATCGGTTTGGTGGTTCTGTTTTTGATGGTGATGATTCTTCTGCCGCTGACTCCGAGCCTTGCTGGACGGTTGGGAATTGGAGGTTAGGAGGATTGTCTGGGTTGCGTTCTCTATCTATAGGAGTAGAAGCTTAGATTAGAACATGCTTGGAGTTGCCCCCAGTCCCCAATTCTGCTTGCTCAAGACTCTTGCTCCCCCAGAATTGGGGGCTGGCAGGGTGGTTTCATACAAGGAAATGAAAAACGCGGTGCAGTTGGTTCGCCCACACTCTGAGGGCTTGCGGAACGGTGCGCCAACCCTGGCGACGCGCCAGCGTGATGGCAAAGGTGTTGAGAATCGCCCAATGCACCGGAGCAAAGCCGCCGCGTTGAGCGGGAGAGTCCTCATGCAAGGTGACATCTTTGACCCAATGCAAGCCATTTTCAATCTGCCAGTGCTGGCGAGAAGCCTGGAGCAGTTGGGTGGCAGTCCAAGTGGCAGAGATATTGTCAAATGTGGTGTACGAGAGAATTAAGCTGCATCTTTCTTGTTTAAACGATCGCGTTCCTCCTCAACACGAATTCCATCTGCAAATTTGACTCCTTCAATCACCTCCGCTAATCGATTAAATTTCTGAATTCTGAGCCATCGGTTTTGGGCGCTCTGCACCCATTTGAACACCAGGGACAAAATGCTCGACTGTGAGACACAGCCTCTCGTTTTATCAGTTCTCAAGCGCACGGTTGCAAAGGTCGATTCAATCGGATTGCTCGTGCGAATGTGCATCCAGTGTTCAGCCGGGAAATTGTAAAAGGCGAGCAAAGCAGTCCGGTCTTTGCTGAGGCATTCCACGGTCTTGGGATACTTGGTTTCGTAGGTTTTGATAAAGCGGTCAAAGGCAGTTTCAGCATCAGCTTTAGTGGCAGCGAGATAGATATCTCTGAGTGCTGTCTTCGCTTGCGGTTGTTGCGAACTGGGCAAGGTGTTGAGAACATTAGCAGTCTTGTGTACCCAACAGCGTTGAACCTGAGTCGCGGGAAACACTTGCCGCAGAGCCTTCCAAAATCCTAAAGCACCATCCCCAATTGCCAATTCTGGAGCTTGCTTTAAGCCCTGGTCTTTCAGGCGTAGCAATAAACTGCTCCAGTTTAGCTCCGATTCGCGAAACCCAGCCTCTAGTCCTAACAGTTCTTTGTGTCCGGTGTCACCCCAATCAGCACCAGAATGCACTGTCGGTCATCTTCGGCTCGAATGTTGAAGTAAACGCCATCTGCCCACACATACACATATCGCTTGCCCTTAAGCCTGCGAGTTTGCCACGCTTCATGCTCAGTGATCCACTTTGTTTTCAAGCGGCTAATCGTACTCGATGACAAGCCTGCTGCATTTGCACCTAAGAGTGAAGATAATGCCTCCTCAAAATCTCCAGTGGAGATGCCTTTGAGATACAACCAGGGTAGAACTTCTTCGACCGAACGAGAACGCTTTAAGTACGGTGGCAACAAGCTCGAATTGAACTTAATCCCACTTCGACTTCTATCGCGCACTTTTGGCGCTTGGACTGCCACTTCTCCGACTCCTGTTGTAATCGTGCGTTCGGGTAGATAGCCATTCCGAACGACTGCTTTGCGTCCTTGTTCATCGCGCAAGGATTGATAATGCTCTAGAAACTCTTGTAATTCTGCTTCCACCGCTTGAGCAATAATTTGTCGTGCGCCTTGTCGAACTCATTCCGTCAGTGCATCTGTAAACGTTTCTGTTGTCTCTAGCGTTTTGAATGCAATTAAGTTATCGTTGTCCACGGTGTATTCCTCGTCTGATCTTTTTTGTCTTTCAGCAGGATACGCCTTTTTTCTCCTTATTTTTCATACACCAGATTCAACCATAACTCAAGGCTTTCCCAAAGTGTTCTTACTGAAATAGGTACGGCTATAGCCACACAATAGAACAATCACAGTAGGGCAGGCATCTCACCTGCTCCTTTTCTTTTCTAAACTAAAACGATGAATCTCAATCAATTTGACTACTATCTAGTCCTAGATCTAGAAGCAACTTGCTGCAACAAAGAAACAATCAAGCGGCATGAAATGGAAATCATCGAAATTGGAGCAGTAATGGTTGAAGCAAAAAACCTTACTCCGATCGATGAATTTCAAACCTTCATCAAACCAGTCCGAGTCCCGATCCTAACCGAGTTTTGTCGATCGCTCACTTCAATCACGCAAGCCCAAGTCGAGCAAGCACCTGGATATTTAGAAGCGATCGCACTTCTCAAAAAATGGCTCTCGAACTATCCCAACGGCGTATTCGGCTCTTGGGGCGACTTTGACCATACACAGTTCAAAAAAGATAGTCGCTACCACAATGCACCTTTCCCAATTGCTTACCCACACATTAATCTCAAGAAGCAATTCACTAAAACTCAAGGCTTATCCAAACGATATGGAATGTCAGAAGCTTTAGAACTAGCTGGAATCAAGCTAGAAGGAACGCATCACCGGGGCATTGATGATGCTCGCAACATTGCAAAGCTACTTCCATTCATCTTGGGAAGAAAACCGATCCGATCGTAGTTCGGTTAAGTTCACGATCGACGTAGAACCGCACTAAACCAGGGGTTTCCCACACCAGACAGCGCTTACTCCATTTGCGATGATGAATTTGTCGATTGAAAGCGCACCTCAAATGAAAAAGTTCATCGGTCAACCCCTCTTCAACTGGTACCGCAAGCTGTTACGGAACTCGAAATATCGCTGGATTGTAGTTGCGGGTAGCTTACTTTACTTAGTTAGCCCGATTGATTTTGTCTCTGACATGATTCCGATTTTGGGTTGGATTGATGATGGTGTGGTGGTGAGTGTGCTAGTTGCAGAAGTTTCCTCAATGTTGATGGAGCAACTGAAGCAACGCAAAGCAAAGTCAACTTCAACTGAAGAAGTTGTCACTCCCTAAGTCGATCGTCTACTCATTCTCAAAGGTGAACTATGTCTGATTCTCTAAAAGACCGCCTTAAAACAGATCTTGAAACGATCAAAACCGAAGGCGGAACTCGCACCAATCGCATTCGCGAAATCATTCAAACTGCTGCGGCTCAAACCTTGACCGAACTGAAAGAAGGTGCGACTGAACTTCGATCGACTGCCAGTCAAAGTGTTTCCTCGATTTCTGAAACGTTAAACGCTTCTGAGTCTTCTACTTCTTTGTTTGACTCGCTACAAAGCCGATTCATGGTTCAACTTCTGAAGCTTGATACAACGTTAGCGAGTCGTTATGGCGATCGTTATTCCACAATCAAACAACGCTTCGGATTGTTCCAAACCTGGTACAACAACACCAAAGCAAACGCGGAAATTGTTGGAATCACTCCGGTCGAACAAAAGCAATCTGAAATTGAATTAAAAGTTGCCGACCAAGGAAGCGTTGTTGCTCGCAAAGAACAGCAAATCCGGCAACAAGTAAAAGAACTGCTGAACGCAGCAATTTCTAAGCGCTAAAGTCTTGTCTATTTACCAATGAGGTTAATGTTATGCAACTTCTTCGATACCTTCTCGCGATCGTGCTACCCCCCGTTGCGATTTTCTTCACCTATGGCTTCAGTTTCACGTTAATCGTTAGTATCGCACTCACCTTGTTAGGTTGGGTTCCTGGAATGATCCACGCGATTTGGGCAATCTCGAAGCACCAAGAAAAGCTCAACGAATCTGCAACCTAACTGATTAAACAAGGAGAAACAACTATGCTTAGTTTTTTGATCACAACTCTTACAACCGCGCTCGGTCTTTTAGTCGTTGATATCGCAATTCCAGGAGTGACGATCGCTTCTTTCCCCGCTGCTCTGATTGCTGCGATCTCGGTTGGATTGGTGAATAGTTCAGTTAAGCCTGTTCTGTCAGTACTGTCCCTGCCGATTAACTTCGTGACGCTTGGAGCGTTCTCGCTGGTTGTAAACGGTTTATGCTTCTGGTTAGCTTCAGTGTTTGTTCCAGGATTTGCAGTTCATGGCTTCCTGGCGTTCATTCTCGCTCCAGTTGTACTGTCCTTTGCAACGACGTTCCTGAATCGCTACTTTGTTGAGAAAGGAATCGGTCAACTGCCTGCTAAACAATAGTTAACCGTGATGGATTGAGCGATCGCAAAAGCGCGATCGCTTTTTTATTGCGCTAAATTCCGCTGAGAATCTTTCATTCCAAACACGCGACGAACTATCGGTTTCATCACCGAAGGCACAACATGGAACATTGTTGTCCAGAAATTCGCTGTTCCAACTAAGACATCCTTCTTTCGATGTTCGATCGCATTTCTCAAAGTCTTAGCGACAAATTCTGGTGTTTCCAACACTGGACTATGAAATGCTTTGTACATGAACTCAAAGCGATTTTTTGCATCTTCACCCCGAAACAGTGCCCGTTCATAAAGCTGCGTCCGAATAAAGCTCGGATAGATACCACAAACATGAATTCCTTTCGGTTCTAGTTCCGATCGCAAAGATTTCGTCAATCCTGTTAAAGCATGTTTACTCGTCGTATAAGGCACTTGATAAGGAATTGGATCAAGTCCACCAATCGAGACTACATTTACGATCGTGCCTGCTTTCCGTTCCAGAAAATGAGGCAGCAAAGCACGAATCGTATAGATATAGCCCCAAAGATTCGTATCAATGATTGTGTGCCAATCTTCTAGAGAAGCATCTTCAACCGGGCCCATATAGTAAACTGCGGCGTTGTTCACTAACACATCAATTTGACCCACTTGTGCGATCGCATTTTTCACCATTTGTTCAACCTGCCCCGAATCACGCACATCAGTTGAAATGACGATCGCTTGTTGCCCCAAATTTCTCACTTCAGTCGCCACAGCTTCCAGTCGCTCTTGTTCACGCGCCACAAGAACAATATCGTAACCATGCTTTGCAAGTTCCAGAACGGTTGCTTTTCCAATTCCTTGTGATGCGCCAGTAACCAGAGCAGTTTTAGCCATTTGAGCTTAATTCTTATGATTTCGGTGCTATCTTAATGAATTAGTTCTCTTGAATGCTTGTATCGCTCGGATGACTTGCATTCTCTCATCAGATAGAGCGTTCATTAACTATGCAACATCATTCTCTTGGCGAAAGCAATCTCAAAGTTTCTGAAATCTGTTTAGGAACGATGACCTTCGGGCAGCAAAATACGATCGAGGAAGCGCATCAACAACTCGATTATGCGATCGCTCAAGGTGTAAATTTCATTGATACCGCCGAGATGTATCCGGTTCCACCACGGGCTGAAACGTATGGAATGACAGAGACTTACATCGGTGAATGGTTGAAGCATCAACAGCGCGATCGATTAATTGTTGCTACTAAGATCATTGGTGCAGGACGCGGCTTCAAATGGGTTCGCAGTGGAGTGAACAATGTCGATCGACAAAACATTCTACAAGCTGTCGATGATAGTCTTAAACGGCTCCAAACCGATTACATTGATCTCTACCAAATTCATTGGTCAGATCGCTATGTTCCAATCTTTGGTCAAACTGTATTTGATCCAGAACGAGAACGAGAAACAGTTTCGATCGCCGAACAGTTAGAGGTCTTTGCTGAACTGATCAAAGCAGGTAAAATCCGCTATTTAGGAGTAAGCAATGAAACCCCTTGGGGAATTACAACTTTTAGCTATCTTGCTAAACAGCTTGGACTCCCTAAAATTATCACGGTTCAAAATGCTTACAATCTACTTAATCGTGTGTTTGACTCCGCTTTAGCAGAAGCTTGCTATCGAGAGAAAGTTAGCTTACTTGCCTATAGTCCTCTAGGTTTTGGATTGCTATCTGGGAAATATTTGCAAGGTGATCCAGGTCAGACACGAGTGACAATGTTCGATCGATTTGCTCAACGCTATCTTAAACCGAGAGTGAATGAGGCTGTTGCGGCTTATGCGGAAGTAGCTCAACAGTATGGTCTAACTCCAACTCAACTTGCGATCTCGTTTGTCAGAAGTCGCTGGTTTGTGGGTAGTACGATCATTGGTGCAACGACTTTAGAGCAACTCAAAGAGAATTTAGACTGTGTAAATGTGGAGCTAACACCAGAAATTCTGAAAGCGATCGACGAAGTGTACACAACCTATCCGAATCCTGCACCTTAGTTCCACTGAGTGGCGATCGATTGAATCGTACTAAATGGAACTTGTGCAAAATACTGTCGATAAAATTGCTCCTCACGCACAGCCGTAAGAAATTGTTCGATCGCAGTATTCGCTCTATCTGAATTCACATTGCTCATTGTGACTTTGAAACTATGATCCTCATAAGTCACGTGAAAGCCAAACTGCTCCAGGGCTTGGATTCCAGCTTTCAGAGCAACATCACCGATTTGTAAGCGATCGTAGAATTGCTGTCGAGTTGCAGTCTTTCCAGTCCGACTCAAATATTTAGCAATACCCACTAAAGTTTGCCAAACCTCGATCGCTGGAACAATCGTCGGTGTGGAATATGCGATCGCTAACGGTAACTGTTGATTGACTGCCCGTCTAAACCAGGCTTGAAATTCGATCCAACTTGCAGGAGCAATTTTAAGCTCGATTGCTTTCTCTTCGGTTCGCTGTGTTCTCCAATCTAACAACCATTGCAAATTTGCAGTCACATTCACTTGATCACAAGCGCGAACTGCTACTAATCGAACTTCATACCGTTTGTGGTGAGTATTGTTCTCAAGTTCAACAATGGCATCACATCGCCCTACAGGAAGCTCATAAGCATAATGTCCCCACCAAACCCCATGAAAGCCTTTATCAGCGGTTTCATCCCAAATCGTAAATGGAGTGCGAATATATTCCACCTTACGTCCGCGTAGATCTTGAAGCTTCACATTCCGACCTGCTTGGAACCAACAATTTTGAATCAATAACTTTGGAATTGGGTTGCCCATTCCACAAGGTTCAATCAATCGAAGCTCTTTGTAGAGGTCTAATCCTAACTCGCTTACAGTTACACACAAATCCGCTTGAATCGTTGGAGTGGGCGGATCGCTCTGCTGTAGTAAACGTTGATTAATCGCTTGAGCAAATAATGGGAGATTGTCGATCGCTAGACTCAATCCCGCTGCAAATGGATGTCCTCCAAATCGATGAAGTAAATGCTCTTGATCTTTAACTAACTGGTAGAGATCAATTTGATTTGTCGATCGAGCTGATCCCTTCGCATATTCACCATCAATGGTTAATAAAATCGTCGGCTTTCCATATTCCTGAGCAATCTGCCCTGCCACTAATCCCAATACACCACCGCTCCATTGCTCATCCCACAGAACAATTACACCTGTTGTAGAGAGATCAATCTGAGCTAATTTTGCTTTTGCTTGCTGTAAAACATCTTTTTGCAATGCTTTCCGACGAGCATTTGCAAGTTCCGTTTCGTCTGCCAGTTCTCGACAGCGTTGCACATCTTGACTGGTCAACAGTTCTACACAAAAATGAGCATCCCCTTGAATTCGGCTCACTGCATTGATTCTAGGACCCAAACCAAACGAAATATCAGTCGGTCGATCGCCCGATCGCTTACACAGTTCTAACAATCGAGTAATACCGGGACGAGTTGCTTCTTGAGTCGATTGCTTCTGTAATTGCTCAATCCCTCTTTGAGCTAAATATCGACAATCACCTTTTAGCTCCACTAAATCTGCAATCAATCCAATTGCAACTAAATCAAGTAGATGATCAATATGCTTTTCAGGAATATCCGGTAATGCTTCATACAATGCTTCTACAAGCTTATAAGCCACTGCGACACCGGACAGTGAAGCAAATGGATGATCTTTCTCAAGCGATCGAGGATTGATGATCGCTATCACAGGCGGACGCGATTCTGGCAATGTATGATGATCTGTCACAATCACATCAATGCCTAAACTGTGAGCATACTGAATCTCTTCTAAGTTCGTACTGCCCGTGTCACAAGTCACAATCACTTGAACATGCTTCAGTTGATCAATCCCAATTTTTGATAGTCCATGAGATTCAGTAAACCGATTTGGAATGTAGTAGAACAGCTTTTCATGCTGCGGAAAGAACTGTCCCAAACCATCCCAAAGCACAGCCGTTGAAGTGACTCCATCTGCATCAAAATCGCCCCAAATCGCGATCGCTTCCTGTCGCTCGATCGCCTGCATTAATCTCTGTACCGCCCACTGCATTTCCTGACCAAAATCAAGCGCACTTGTCGGCTGATAGTTCGCCGCAGATAGATAACCTGCTAACTGTTCAATCTCTCGAATTCCCCGTTGCCACAACAATCGCGGCAAATATCGCCCTTCAATTCCAGCAACTTGCTTTACTGCTTGAACAAACGTCACTGGGACATCAGAATCGCTATAAATTTGCCAGTTCGGAGTGGAGTCAGTCATAAGAAACAAAACAATAAATACATAAATACTATAAGAAAATCACCACTTGCGCTACGATCGACAAATCAAGCGACGACACCGACATGACTCAAGCCAAACTGCGATTCTCCAGCTTTGAAGAGTATCTTGTTTACGATGATAACTGCGATCGTCGATATGAATTGATCCGTGGAGAATTAGTCGAGTTGCCGCCAGAATCAGAACCAAACGACTGGATCGCGCTCAACCTGCGCGACGAATTAATCACTCTCATCAATCGGCGGCTTGTACGTCTAGGAAAATGCGAAATTCAAGTTCCGGTATTGCAAAGTGACGATGCCGCAAATCGCTATCCGGATCTAGTTGTTCTGCGCGAAGAGCATTTAGAAATGACTCAGAAGCGTCTAACGATTACGACCGAGATGCCTCCTCCGCGAATGGTTGCAGAAGTCCTTAGCCCTGGAAAAACCAATCGAGAAAGAGACTTAATCAACAAACGCGCTCAATACCAAGCAATCGGAATCCCTGAATATTGGCTAATTGATCCGCTAAATCGAACGATTACTGTACTGAAATTAGAAATAGATCGCTATGTTGAATTCGGAATCTTTAGCGGTCAGGCTCAAATTATTTCGCTTGAATTTCCGAGCTTGCAACTAACAGCAGATTCAGTTTTTCAGGCTGGTTAAGTTTAAAGTGGCACTTCTTGGATTGCTGCAAAATCGAGAAAAGAATCAGAGCTAATAGCCTCTTGCGTCGATC
>JADEXW010000570.1 GCA_015206935.1 Pseudanabaenaceae cyanobacterium LEGE 13415
GTCCCAATCGTCCAACGCCTAAACATCCTCAACTGCGGCAGTTATCTTGTTTTGCCCTCGGTTTGATTGTGCTGCCGATCTGGTTAAGCCAGCAGCTTCCAATTCGGATGCCACCCTTAGTTCCACAGCCCACTTTCGCGTTGCTCTTGAACTCATCGTAATGACTTCAACACAAACCTACACCTGTAAGCCCCTAAATCCCCCAAATTTGGGGGACTTTGAAACCAGAAAAGTTTAGTGTTTCCGGATCAGTTTCTACGTTCAAAGTCCCCCATTCTAGGGGATTTAGGGGGCAGAAGACGCTTCAAACGCAGCAAATTTCACCAACCCCAAGATCCCGCCGCACCCTTAAACGGCCCAACCACATCACTCGTAATCCAACCCCCATAAAACTGCCCAGGCTGCGGTATCACCTTCTCCCCATCCACATAACACGCATCCATCGGAGCCGCATAAAACGCGACATAGTTTTCGATCGCGCTAAAGTTTGGAGTCGGATTGCTATAGTACCAAGCCACATCGATCGCAGTTTTCTCGCCCACTTTGACGCTGTAATAACTGCCCTGACCTTTCCATTCGCAAAACGTTGATCGAGCAGACGGAATCAAATATTGCTGCTGAATATCCTCAGGCGGAATGTAATAAGTCGGTGGATGACTGGTTTCGAGAACCCGCATCGCTTTTTCGGTGTCTACGATCGTGACACCATTAAAAACAATCTGAATTCGCTTGGTGACAGGTTCTAAGCGAGGAGGACGCGGATAATCCCAGACGGATTCTTGTCCGGGTTGAGGAGGAGTTGGAGTAGGACGCATAAAATTATTTTCGGTACGCGATCGCGAATCGTTCAATACCAGCGAGATCTTTTTGGATTGTAATGCGATCGTAGCTTCCCTGAGCCGAAAGTAACGCGGCAACTTCTTCTGCTTGTCCCATCATCATTTCCATCATCCAAACGCCACCAGAAATTAAATAATCTGGAGCCGTTTGAACGAGATGACGAATGCTATCTAATCCATCTGAACCGCCATCTAACGCTAGATGTGGCTCGTGTAGTCTCACTTCAGGATCAAGCTCTAATACAGTTTGAGATGGAATGTAAGGCGGATTAGAAACGACACCACTGAGTGAATGTTTCAAATGTTCGATCGGTTCAAACCAATTGCCTTGATAAAACTGAACCTTTGTATGGAGTAATTCAGCATTCGATCGAGCAATTCTCAGCGCATCTTCACTTTGATCGATCGCATGAACGATCGCATTCGGCAGAGATAATGCCAGTCCAATCGCGATCGCACCACTTCCCGTTCCTAAATCGACCCATTGACCGGACTTCAGAATCGGATCTTGAGCGATCGCAAAATCAATTAATAATTCGGTTTCTGGTCGTGGGATTAACACTCCAGGAGCCACTTTTAATTCAAAATTCCGCCAAGGCGCAATTCCCGCTAAATATTGAATCGGGGTTCGTTCTTCGATTCGTTTTTGCCAAGCTCGATCGAGATCTGCGATCGACACTTTTGATTTAATTTCGTGATTCGGCTGTAAACGCAAAAAAAGTCGATCAATTCCTGCAAATTCTTGCAAGAGCCAATCGACTTCCTCTGGGGAAATATCATGCGCGATCGACTGAGCTTTCGCGGTCGATCGCCAATTCCAAAGCTGACTTCCAGAAATCAGAACACTCATTCGGTGTTAGCGTTTGGGAGCCGCAGGTTGCTGCGGTCTTTGTTGCTGAGGTTGCTGCGGTCTCTGTTGTTGCGGTTGTTGCGGTCTTTGTTGCTGTTGACGTTGCACAAATTCCAGTGTTTCTCTTGGCGGAATCAGCACAATCTTGTCAAGCTGCGGATCTTTCTCACGCTGCATCGCCTGCATCACCCCTTCAAGCGGGAAAACCTGAATATCAACCGTTGCCGCCATATCCGGTTTTTGTTGCTTAAAGCGATCGACCAACGGCTGCAAGTCTTCCTTATTGAAGAACATCGGAATCACCGATTGGTTGCCTTCCTGAATCGTCAAAAATCCTTTGTCTTTACCCGCACGAGCCACAAACAACGGCGTTCCGTTAAACTGAGTCACTTGCTGTCCGCTTGCTCTCAAAATCGCGATCGCGGCATCGACTTGCTGTTTCGCAGGCACATACGCAAAATCAAGCTTTTCCTGTCTACCTTGAGCGCCTTGATTCAGTTGAAACACTTCTGCCAGCGACACAGGCACAACGCGGACATCTTTTGCTAATGCCGGATTTCTCGATCGTAGATTCTCCAGAAACGCATTCGCATCTCTTTGGCTAATAAATACGCCTGCGACTGGATTTCCTTTCTGACCGTTTGGCGGTTGAGCAACGAGCGGCGCACCTTGATTATTGGCGATCGTAAAAACGGGGACAGCCCGTAACTTTTGGGTGATCTGCTCTGGAGTGAGGGCGATCGCTTGTAACCCCGATAAGAGCGTACTGCCCACAATTGCAGCGGTTGTACTCCAACGAACCAATGATTTCATGTTTGCTCCTGGCTTCAAAAACGATGACCGAAATCCGAGGCGTTTACTGTCCCATTCGATACGGCAGCAAACGGTCGGTCGCTGCATCGAATCGGTTTTGCTGATTCGTCTGACCTAAGTTGATGGGATTTAGTTTCCACATCGCTTTATAACCAAACGTTTACTCTTTTGAACCATTCTTTAAACAATTCTCGGAAATATTAGCATCGTTTTGCACTGCCATAACATGCGACTTGCGATCGCGCTCCGTTAAAATGATTTCTCTTTTTCTATCAAATTTGTGCTGAAACGGACAGTATTCGATCGAAACAGAGTGAAATGAGTCCGGTTTAATACTGAAGTCGAAATTGAACGATTTTAGGTCTGTTTGTTCAATTATGAGGAGTGGGCACACTGGATCGGAGTGGTCGCATCCGTAGTATCACTGAGCATCGGTCTGACCGAAGTTCACGCGAATCCGCCTCGTTCGTTATGGTGCTGGAAATTATGAGTATGGAGTCAGGTAGACAGTCATATGAGCCGGAATTAGATGCGGAATCGATTTTCTCGATCGATTCAAGTGTCGAGCGCTTAATATCGGGATCTCCAGAGATTTACCAGGCACAAGAAACGCTTTATCAATTTCTGTTGGAGGTTGTCAGACAGTGGCCCCCAGAAGAAGTTTTATTGGAATTTAAGCGGCTCTTTTTCTATCAGATCGATCTAGCCAGTTCTGGCGCGATTCAAGCTGTTCATCAATTGGTTTTACAGAATGATGAAGCTGAATTTAGAAATACCTTAAAACGCTGCTGTTACATTCTGGTTAACAACTGGGATGCAGCGCGACAATATAAAGCGATTCAAGCTTTGATTCAATCGTTTCAAGAATCTCCGATCGAAGCTCAAACGATTTCTCCAAGCATCAAACGATTAAAAACTTGGGTTGAGAATTTTAAGAGTAGTCAAGATTACGAAGAGCTAAAGTTATTTACGGCTCGCTACGAAACTCAGGCAAAAGAGAAATGGGTGAGCCGCTATACGTCTTATTTGCTGGTTCCTCAATATGTTGATATTCGGAATTCGATCGAGCAACGAGAAGCCGCACGCGCTCTTTCTAGACAGCTAAAAGATCGATTCAAATTCGATTTAGCGATGTATATTGCTCGTTCTCAATCTGCAACTTCACCAGAAAAAATGCCGAAGAACCCAACGGCTTTGGGTGATAATGTGCTGATGTTAATTAAAGCGATCGTGGCAAAACGAGGTCAATAC
>JADEXW010000571.1 GCA_015206935.1 Pseudanabaenaceae cyanobacterium LEGE 13415
GCTTAGGATTGTTCGGATCAATGCGTACTGCCCGATTAAAAGCAGCTAACGCGCCCGATAAATCATCTCGCTCTAGAAAAGCAATTCCCAAACTAATTTGAGTACTGGCTCTTCGTGGATCAAGCGTTGCAGCCGTTTGCAGAGACGTAATTCCTTGAGCAATTCTGCCTTGTTGAATTAACATTAAGCCGATCGATTCATGGGCGGCTGCATTTCGTCGATCGAGCGATGCCGCCTGTTGATATGCGGCTAGCGCCTGAGCCGCTCGCCCCTGCCTTGCCAACACCGTTCCCAGTCCCAAAAACGCATTCACATTGCGCCGATTTAGCTCAGTGGCTCGACGGTACGCAGTTTCAGCCGCGCTATCATCGCCTAAATTTGCCAAACTAAAGCCGAGTGCATAGACAAAATCTGCATTTCGCGGTTCTAGTGTAACTGCCTGACGATACGCCGCTGCTGCCTCCTGAAATCGACCTTGCTGGGCGAAGACGAAGCCCATTCCAGAGAAAATTCTGGCATTGCGATTATCCAGCGTTGCGGCTCGTTGAAATGCTTCTAGGGCGCTACTCCAGTTTCGTGCCTCAACCGATTCCCGCCCTTGTTCGAGCAAATTATCCAGTTCATTCGATTGAGCGCGAACACCCTGCGGCAACAATCCCAAGCAAACAACCAATCCAGCAGAATAAAGCGATCGACGAAGACGAGACATTTTCACCATACTGAGAACTACAAGAAACTCCAGAATGATCAGGAATCAGCAATGCACGTTTGAATCTATCTAATGTACTAACAGGGAAGCATAACTGATGTTAATTACAACAACTGATGTGATTCAAAATGCAGCAATTGAATCATACCTTGGCGTTGTCACGGCTGAAGTGGTTTATGGAACGAATGCGCTGAAGGATTTTTTTGCCGGGATCAGAGATATTATCGGTGGACGCACAGCGGGATATGAGCGAGTGTTTGAACAAGGACAACAAAATGCCTTAGCAGAACTGCAAAAACGGGCACAAAATCTAGGTGCGAATGCGATCGTGGGTATCGAAGTCAATACTGGCACAATCAATTTAGATCAATCCGGCGTTCTTCTGTTGATTACTGCAACTGGAACAGCGGTGAAAATTCGCTAATCTTGTTGCTGTTCGCGATCGTGATCCCCAGTATTTCTCCAGAGATTTCTCTCTAACGACGGATCTACATGGTCTCACCCTCGGTAGAGTTATTCCTCCGATAAAAACTCTACAGTGTTGCCAAGAGTAATTTCTTTGCAAATAACTATCCTGTTAGAGGAGACAATTCACAATGGCATATACTAATCGTCCGGTCGCAGAAGCAGCAGTCATTCCAGTCGCAGGTGATTACCACGATCGCGTTCGTTGGGGCCCGATCATCGCAGGTCTCACGGTTGCATTGGTGTCTCAGTTGATTCTAAGTGCGTTGGGTGCAGCAATTGGTGCTACCTCGATCGCAAATTCGGGCGCACCTCGTTCTGATGCAGGTGGCGTGGCAAATGCAGTCGGAATCTGGGCAACGATCAGCCTGTTAATTTCGCTGTTCATCGGTAGCTGGGTGATGGCACGCGCTTGCGGTCCGATGAATCGCAGCACTGCATTGCTCAATGGTGCAATTCTCTGGGCGACCACTTTGGCTCTGAGCGCTTATCTATTGGCAAGTGGGGTGACGGGTGCGTTTGGTTTGGTGGTTTCGAGTGCAGCAAACGCAGCAGGCGCGGCTCTGCCTCAAACAGGTCTACCGAATGTTGATCCGAATGCAGCGACTCCGAACGTAACGGCTCAAGATGCTCGTAACATCGCAGGTACCACTGCAACTGCGGGTTGGTCGTTTGTGATTGGTTCGCTGTTGGGCTTGGCAGCATCGCTGGCTGGAGCAGCAGTAGGAACCCGCAAGCCTCGCGCAACTGCGGCATATGTTGATCCGAATCGCAGCATGTAATGTCTGATTTTTGATCGCTAAACCCCTCCGATTGAGAGGGGTTTTTAATGTTTAAAAAAACAGTAGGGATGCCACTAAGACATCCCTACAATGTTTAACGGGCTAGGAGGGATTCGAACCCCCGACACCGTGGTCCGTAGCCACGTGCTCTAGTCCACTGAGCTACAAGCCCTTGTTAGCACTCATTCAATATACAACGTTCTGAGCCAAATGACACAAAATTCTAAAAAATCGATCGATCTTTCTCATCTCGATGCCACCGGACAAGCTCAAATGGTTGATGTATCAGCAAAATCTGCCACGACGAGACAGGCAACCGCGATCGCGATCGTTCGGATGAAACCGGAAACCTTGAACGCGATCGAGTCGGGTAATTCCCCAAAAGGCGATGTTCTCGGTACGGCTCGAATCGCGGGGATCATGGCGGCGAAACAAACCTCGAATTTGATTCCGCTCTGTCATCCTTTGCCGATTCAAAAAGTGGAAGTCAATATCACGCCAAACCCAGAACTGCCCGGATACGAAATCCAGGCGACCGTGAAAATTAAGGCGGAAACGGGAGTCGAAATGGAAGCGTTAACGGCAGTATCGATCGCGGCTTTGACCCTATACGACATGGCGAAAGCGATCGAGAAGTCGATTACGATCGAGCAAATTTATCTGGTGAACAAGACTGGAGGCAAATCCGGCGATTATTTGCGAGAATCGAATCTTGATCCGATTTCTTAAGCGATCGCACTGGATCGAACCGCGATAAACAGGTCACTCTAGGGTTGAGTGCGAGCCTTAGCAGCCGGATCAATATTGATTAAGGGCAATGCTCCAGTCCCCCCCATGACTACTGGGAACTGTCCGTTCCACTTGTCGATCGCTTGTTTTTGCAGGAGTTCAGCGGTGAGCGTTTGTCGCAACAGCCGTTGTGCTTCGGCTTGTCCTCTCGCTTTGTTGACCTCAGCCTCAGCTTCCTGCTTCGCTCGAAGTGCGTCATATTCTGCTTGTTTAGCTTTTTGCTCGGCAATTTGTTTCGCCTCGATCGACTTAGAAAACTCAGCGGAAAATGAAATATTGGTCAGAGAAGCATCATCGACAATGATGTGATAGCTGCTCAACCGATTTTTAAGCTGTGCATCAATCTCTGCTTTTAATTCCGATCGTTGCTTGAGGATTTCTTCTGCCGTTCGTTTTGGCGTTGACGCTTTGAACACTTCAGTAATCGCAGGTTCAATGATTTGTTTGACAATTTGACTTTCATCGCCGACCCGCTGATAAACCTTGTTTGCTTGATTCGGGTCAATGTGCCAATTGAGCGCCATTGCACGTTCAAAATTTGCAAATCCTTGGTGCCTGCGGTTGATTCAGTATCTGTTTTCTGCACTCGGACGTTGAGCGGTTTGATCTCAGTCACAAACGGGAGTTTGAAGTGGATTCCTTCGTCTAGCACTGTGTCCTGCACTTTGCCGAACTGCATAACAACACCCCGCTCTCCAGCATCGATTGTGGAAATCGAGTTCAGCCCTACAGCACCAGCAACCAAAACCACTGCACCTGCAATCCAGTAAGACAGTCTGAGAGAAGGGTAATGCAGACTCATGAGGGTACTCCTAGCGTTGGATTAAATACCAAATCAATCTGTTAATGCGACAAATCCCTCGCTCCCTAACTCCCCAATTCTGAGGGACTTTGATTCTTGTTCCCCCAAACTTGGGGGTTAGGGGGCTTTCCGTATCTGTAGCACTTAAAAATCAATTTGGTATAAGAGGTTCGATTTTAAAAGGCACTCCCTGTAACCTTGCA
>JADEXW010000101.1 GCA_015206935.1 Pseudanabaenaceae cyanobacterium LEGE 13415
CTTCAGATTTGTTCTTATTTATTCTTTCCAGCGTTAGTGATTTTGAATGGAACAGTGCGACTGTTAACCGGATGGATTACGAATCGCGATCGCATTTCTGAAACTAACTTTATTCGTAAAGATGAACATACTGTTTTAGTTCCTGGAACCGTTGATATTGCAACTTTAAATGAACAATTACAGCTTGGCTTACCTGCAAGTGAAGCGTATCGAACCGCAGCAGGCTTTATGATTCATCATCTCAAGCGGGTTCCGGCAACGGGCGATCGATTGCAATGGGGCGAATTAGAGATCGAAGCGACTCGCGTGGTAGAAAATCAGATAGAAACACTTTTGTTGCGTCAAGTGACTCGCCCATTTTTGGAAGGCACGCCCGAACCCGAAAAATCCTTAGCTGCTAGTTCCTATGATTAATTTTGATGTGGCATTTTACGATCGCTCTCATTGGGGTCGCATTTCCGTCTCAGATAGCGATCGCCTAAATTTTCTACACAACCAAACGACAAACACTTTCAAGCTCAGAAAACCCGGTGAAGGTTGCGATACCGTTGTTCTCACTTCAACGGCAAGAACGATCGATCTCGCAACCGCTTATATTCTCGATGATTCTGTATTGCTCTTGGTTTCGCCGGGAATGAGCGAGAAAGTGATTTCATTCTTCGATCGCTATATCTTCTTTGCAGATAAGGTAAAACTCGAAGATGTGACTGAACAAACCGCAGCTTTTAGCCTTTTAGGGGCAAAGAGTCACGAGATAGTCAAAGCACTTGGCGCAGAAGCCTTAATTAATCAGCCTTACGGCACTCATTGTTTAGCTGATGAAGTTCGGATTGCGGTTGGAAGTGGACTCGCAACCGAGGGATATACCTTGATTTGCGATCGTTCTATCCATCTCAAACAAAAGCTGATCGATCTCGAAGTCACTGAAATCGACGAGCCAACTTGGAATACATTACGCATCGAACAAGGTCGCCCAATGCCCGGTTCTGAACTCACCGAAGATTACAACCCATTAGAAGCGGGATTGTGGCACACAATTTCATTTAACAAAGGCTGTTATATCGGACAAGAAACAATCGCACGTCTCGATACTTACAACGGTGTGAAACAGCAACTTTGGGGGATTAAACTTAATCAACCGACCGAAGTTGGAACGATCGTCAAAATTGGCGACGAAAAAGCGGGTGTCATCACCAGTGTCGCAGACTCGATCGGACTTGCCTATATTCGCACGAAAGCAGGAGGAGCAGGCTTAACCGTTGATTTGGGTGAAATCATCGAAGTTCCGTATCTCACCCACGAGAAACAGAGTTAGAGCGAATTCGACTGCGTTTTTTACCGAAGCGCAGTTTAACCCCAATTCAGCAGAATCCCAAAATTGGTGAAAGTATTGTCACAGCGGCATGATATTGGTATTAAAGAGGTCTATTCTCATCATCAGCAAAGCCGATTTGCCGATAGCCATTATCGATTGTTGTGTTGTGATGTCCGATTACTGAGCCACATTTTAAGGAGAACCATGCTTAAAAGATTTCTTTGGCTTGCTGTTGCCACCGTCTTTTTTGCGTTTCAGGTGTTTGCACCGTCTGCGAACGCTGCGGAACTTGATGCTGCTACCCGTACAGTTGTAAAAGATGCCAATGGGGGCACTGTGACCCTTACGCCGAAGCAAGTGAAAGAAGGCAAACGCCTGTTTCAATACGCTTGTGCCCAGTGCCATGTGGGTGGCGTAACTAAGACCGATCCGAACGTTGGGCTTGATCCTGAAGCACTTTCACTAGCAACCCCGCCTCGGAATAATATCGATTCATTGGTCGATTACATGAAAGATCCGACCAGCTATGATGGAACCACCTCGATCGCGGAAGTGCATCCGAGCTTGAAGAGCAAAGATACCTTCCCCGCAATGCGAAACCTGACCGAGCAAGACTTAGTTGCGATCGCAGGTCACATTCTCCTCCAACCCAAAGTCGTTGGCGACAAATGGGGCGGCGGCAAAATCTACTACTAAACCCAGATTAAGGCTGACTCTTCCTATGTTGGTACAAGCTTTTCGATCGATTTTGATCTTTTGTGTTGCTTCTATCATGTGGGGAGCAGTCAGCTTTCCTGCGTATGCCAGAGTTGATCCGTATATTCGACAGTATTTACAAGTTTCTGAGCCAGTTCCGATCGCGATCAACGATCGAGGCGAAACCCGATTGTTTTCGTATGACAATCTGGTTGAAGGGAAAAAATTATTTGAATTGCACTGTGCGTCCTGTCATGTCGGCGGCGCAACTCTACCGAATCCCCCTGTTTCGCTTTCCTTAGAAGCACTAAAACAAGCCACTCCGCCACGGGATACGGTTGAACAATTAATTGCATTTATGCGCCATCCAATGAGCTACGACGGCAGCGAAGACTCGTTACTCTGTCGCGAAGTCCCCGAATCTTGGTTAGCGCAATCGGAAGTTGAAAATCTAGCAGGATTTATTTTACGCGCGGCTGAGAAAGCCAAAGGGTGGGGAAGTACGAAACTATAAGGACGGATTTCCAGAGCGATTTTTAGTTTTACAAGCAGTCGATTTGAGTACGACAGGCTGTAAAATATAAGAATAATCTGAAGAACAAAGTCGTTCCGAGAAAAAACTTATGAAATCGATCGCTTCTGCTATCCGGGGACTGTCCCTGGCTTTCTGTGCCGTCCTTCTCATGATGGGAAGCTTATTCCTTGCTGCTGCTCCCGCTTCGGCAGACACCGTAACCGTGAAGATGGGTGGCGCTAAGGGTTTAGTGTTTGAACCCGCAGTCGTGACCGTCAAGCCTGGAGATACGATCCATTTTGATGTAGGTCAACTGCCTCCCCACAACGTGATCTTTGATGCTGCAAAGATTCCGGGTGGAAATGCTGACTTGGCAGCGAGCCTCTCTCACAAAGCCTTGGAAGGTGCAAAGAAGTCCTTTGAAGTCACGATCCCCGCAGATGCTCCTGCGGGTGAGTATACTTACTACTGCTTGCCTCACCGGGGCGCTGGCATGGTTGGTAAAGTTGTCGTAGCAGGTTAATTTTGCTTCGTGTTCTCCTCGATCTCCGGTCTACAATAGGTTAGAAGTGCCGTTTACCGACAGTGGGCGCAGGATTGGAGAGAATGAATTTGAATTGGCGACAATCTTGGTTTCGATTTGCGATCGCGCTCGTTGGATGCGCGATCGCAATTTTTGTGTCAATTTCTCCGGTCTATGCAGAGTCTCCGAATGGAGAGCAATTATTTAATGCGAATTGTTCTGCCTGTCATATTGGTGGAAACAATGTGATTATTTCTCATAAAACGCTGAAGAAAGAGGCATTAGAGAAATATGAAATGAAGTCGATCGAAGCCATTCGGCATCAGGTGATTAATGGGAAGAATGCGATGCCTGCATTTGGCAGTCGGTTGAGCGAAGAAGAGATTAGTGCGATCGCGACTTATGTTTTAGGACAGGCTGAATTAGATTGGTCTACCAAAGTAGAATTGAGTGAAGCGCAAGAGGTTCAAGTATCGGAGAAGTGAATGCGATCGCAGTTTTGAGAAGCACGTCTGAAGCAACCATACATAAAAAAACCACCCACGAGTGCTACTTCCTCACAACCTCCAAAAACCAGCGCACCACCGCGCATTAAAGCAGGAAGATGACCATCCGGAGCAGAGGGGTCAAAAGTTAACCCGTCATACTCTAGCCATGTTTTGCCGACTTTCCATCCTACGCGCTCAGAAAAGAGACTGATAACACTCTCACTGTCTAAGCGATTGCCTTTGATATCACCACCACAGTCCACGTATATCTTTTGTTGAGCTTCAAATCCAAATCGTCCAGCACTGTGTTGAGACCAAAGGGAGTCAATCCTACTTAAGGCGCTGCAAGGAAAACTATTCAAGCTGTAATTCTGAAAATTACCTTGCTTTTCAAGCCTGGCAATTGATAGCATAACGGTTAGAGTTTCACGATCTGCTTCTTTCCAACGTCCGTCTCTCAGTAGAGCGTTAAGCTTTGAGTACTGCATAGTTTCAGAAATTTGATACGCAGTAAAGGCAGTTATAACTGTACCAATGCTTCCCATTCCTGCTAGAGTTAGAAATTTTTGCCGCGTCCATAACGAACCAGATCTGCATCTTGAAAGCTCTAAAAACACTTCTGGTTGTTTCTCAGCTTGCTCATGTTCCACATATTCCTGCCTTGTTGCAGAGCTGCTGAAATTACTACTGTAAATTACATTTTGCCTTGTTTGAGGAAACGCTGGTTTTTGAGGACTGACGGAATGAGGAACTCTTGCCCACAAATTAGGAAATGATTCTCCAAAACTGTTGATGACTAGCCTTGATCAGTCTAGACTTTTATTCACGGATGGGTTTGAAAGCAGATCGTAGAGAAGCGCGATCGCGTTCTCATGAGCTAATCGTCCAATCTTGCGTAATTAGCTTAGGAACTTTGTCAAAATCGCGCTGATTGCGGGTCAGCAAAACTAAATTTCGAGATCTCGCAATCGCTGCAATTCTGGCATCCATCACACCTAGTCGTAGTTGACCTGGATTAATCTCTGCAAAGACACGAGAAGCAGGGTCATCAAAATCGAGCATCTCAAAAAGTATCAAGTCTCTAAATGCTTGCGACATCATGCTGTAACCTTTGACGATGCCTTCAGATCGGTTAGCTTGTCTGATGTAGGCATAGGAACCAAGGATCTGTTCTTGAAGCGTAATGACTGAAATTGTAAAGTCGGTCATTGCATGAGCAGTCATTCGAGCCTTGAGATTCAGAAATGCCTGTCCGTTTTGGCGTTGAAAAATGCTGAAATGATCAGTGTCTAAAAGATATTTCATGATTGATCAGGAAAGCCAAGCAGCGAGTCGTCTCCCTGACGAATGGCGCGACCATAAGCCAAAACTGCTTCAAATTCAGGCTCATCTTTGAAAGAACCCGAAAGCTGTTCAACCCAGTTTTGAGGCTGAATAGGTGCAGGTTCTTGCTGAAGTTTTGCGACCGCTGCCTCTAACGCTGCGACTCTTTCTTCGATCGATAAATCTGTGGGTTGATTGGTCATGTTTATTCTGATTAGTTCATTGCATTCATTTTATTCAATTCTCAGCCGATAACAGATCGTAGAGAAGCGCGATCGCTGCATTATCCAATTCTCCTTTCCCCTGAGCAATCAGCGCATCCATTAACGCGGTAACTTGACTACTCCCTAGTAAAGGCACTCCCACTTCTCGCCCAGTTTGCAACACGATATTCATATCTTTCCGATGCAAATCGAGCTTGAATCCAGGTTGAAATGTGCCATCTAAGATTCGCTGTCCGTGAACTTCTAACACTCGACTTTGAGCGAATCCACCGAGTAAGGCATCTCGAACTTTTGCAGGATCAACCCCTGATTTTTTCGCCAATGTTAACGCTTCTGCAACGGCTTGAACGGTCATTGCGACCACAATTTGATTGCAAGCTTTTGTGACTTGTCCGGCTCCAGCTTCTCCGATGTGAACGATGTTTTTTCCCATTGCTTTGAGAACGGGTAACGCTCGATCGAAGGCTGATTTCTCTCCCCCAACCATGATCGATAGCGTTCCTTGCTGTGCGCCAATATCGCCGCCAGAAACCGGAGCATCGAGCGATTGAATCTCGTGTTTCTGAAGTTCAGAGTAGAGTTTTTTGGAAGTTGCAGGCGCGATCGTAGACATATCGATGAACAACATTCCCGATCGCGATCCTGACAAAATGCCATTTTCACCTAGTACAACTGCCTCGACATCGGGAGAATCCGGAAGGCAAGTAATCACAATATCGGATTGTTCAGCGACTTGCTTGGGAGAAGTAGCGGGAGTTGCGCCTTGAGTCGTGAGTTCGTCGATCGCAGTTGTCGATCGATTAAACACGGTCACGCTGTATCCCGCTTTTAACAAGTTCTGCACCATTGGTTTTCCCATGATGCCAAGTCCAATGAATCCGATGCGTTCCATGTTGTTAAATGTGTTGATTTAAGCGTTCATAAACGGTTGCCAGAGCGGTTTCATCTCCAACATTTCCAGGAAATAAAACGACAGGCAAATTCGGAAATTGAGGATGCTCTTCAGCAGTTCTGACCATCGAAACTCCGGGTAGAACTTGTCCCAAAAGTCGAGCCGTTCTTAGTGATAATCCTTTACTCAAGGTATCGTTTGAAGTAATACCACCTTTGCTGATGAGAAAACCAATATCGGCGGGTAAATGGCGCAGAATGTCCATCAAAAGCGTTGAGACAGACTCACCAAAATTCAGTCGAGTTTGAGCATCATCAAACGTTAACTCTTTACGACTGGTGTAGACGACAGGCGTTTTTCCAGCAGTGTGAATTTCATTGATTTTGTCGATCGCATCTTTCAACAATTCATCATGCGCCGCATCCGAGCCAACCATTCGCGCAACATCGATTTCAACGCCGACTGTGCCCGGAGCGTCGAGCAATTTCTGTAGCTGTTCAGTCGTTTTCTTCACATGAGATCCGACAATCACCGCTCCAGGCTTGCCTTCTCGGACGTAACGCGCCATTTCTGCTTGTGCGATCGGTTGCGCTCCCAAATTTGCCAATGATGTCAACAAACTTGCAGCGCTTCTGAATAAAAAGCGTTTTCCTTCGGCTGCAACGGTCATAACATCAGATGCAAATCGATCCATGTCTGCTTGTGTTTCTGAATCAACGACGCAGCATTGATTATCGTGTAATTTTTCTAATCTTGATCGAATTCCCGATCGTATATCAGCTAGTGAAAATCGTTCAACCTGATCGGCATGAATTCGTCCCTGCGTTTTCTCTTCAACGTAATCGGGTAAATAGCTGTGACGATAGCCAAACACCGAATCTTTCGCAAACTCAGTTTCATGAACCGGAGTATCAACCCCGTTGACTTTCAAATAGTGAATACTGTCGCGCGTGGTTCGTCCACCTTCAAAAAACGCAGGGACGAGAAAATGAGCATCGAAGGAACCGAGTTCTTCCGCGATCGCATCAGTTTCGATCGGGTAATGTCCTCTCAAAGTCGAATCCGATCGACTGACCACTAGAAAATCTTGAATTGATTCTTGTGCGATCGCGCTCTTTAGATTGCGGCAAACCTCTTGAGTGATGCTTTTTGCCGCTTCAGGAGTCATCGCTCTCGTATTCGTCAACACAAAGAAAATCGGAGCTTTATCCCGCAATCCAATTTTCAGAGTTTCCACATCCCATTGCATGAGAAGCAGGCAACTATGAACCGTTTGCGACCCAGTTGGATCATCATCAAGCACAATGATTTTCGGTTGCATATTCCCTGCCTCTCAGCGCTGTACATCGCTCAATCTATCAGGAAACGAGGATCATGAACGATACAACATCATCGTTGAAGCGCTCTAAGCGCATTGATAGCATTTTGTCGAAGTCTTGTGTTCCCTGCATTCTGCGCTAACTGGATCGCTTTCTGATAGTCGGCGATCGCATTTTTTCGATCGCCCATCATTGCTCTCACTCGTGCCCGATTGTAGTAAGCCAACGGATCATTGGCATCAATTCTCAAAACTTGGTTGTAGTCCGAGATCGCACCCTGAAAATCTTTCATATCAGCACGAGCATTGCCGCGATTTCCGTAAGCTCCAATATATTCAGGATCAAGCTCGATCGTTTTGGTGTAATCTGCGATCGCGCCTTTCCGGTCTCCGATCTCGGCTCGATCAGTCCCACGATTGTAATAAGCATCGGCATAATCGGGCTTCAGTTTGATCGCTTGCGTGTAGTCTGCAATTGCGCCTTTTTTGTCGCCTAATGTCGATCGTGCATCGCCTCGATTCAAATAAGCGAGCGGATCATTCGGATTCAACTTCAAAACCTGGTCATAATCTGCGATCGCACCTCGATAATCGCCTAATCTCGCTTTTGAATTGCCGCGATTTCCATAAGCTGCAAGAAAATCAGGCTGCAATCGAATCGCTTGTGTGTAATCTGCGATCGCGCCTCGATAGTCACCTTTTTGCTGCTTTTCATAGGCTCGATCGAACAATTCAGACGCACTTAATTGAGCAACAAGAACAGGTGGATTGATAGCAAAACTCGGTGACGAAGGCGCGATCGTCATTACGCCGATCGCAAAAAGGAACGAGATAGATTTTCTGAGAGTCATCAGTTTCTAAGGTTGCAGTTTGAACACAGCCTAACTCACGAACTCTGCAATTCCCTTGAGTACGTTTTCTTAATTAAAAAATCCCCAGCCTTTGCAAGACCAGGGATTTGAGAAAGAAAAACCAGAACTACTTCCGAATATCTTTCGCCATCTTACGGAACATATCCATGTCAGTGGCAGCCTTCCGACGTTGAGCCGCCGCATCCTCGATCGGTGCCGTTTGACCCGATTCCGACTCAGGCTTCGGAGCCACGATCTCGACTTTCGCCTGACCGGGAACCACTCGACCCATTGCCGAAAGCTCTTGGATGTATTCCTTTTCGTCTGGGCTATCTAGCGTTTTGGGAAACGTGCGGCGAATCTTTTTGGAGGCTTTCATATACTCCAAATTGCCATACGTTTGGGCATCACTTGAATCTAAAAAGAAAGCAGAATTCTCTTTTTTCGGGCGTTCGACTTTTTCGGGTTTCGGGCGTTCGACGGGTGCGGGTGCTGGCTCGTCTGACTTCGATTTTGAAAATAATCCTCGGATGAATCCGGTCATAGGTCTCCTAACCGCTGAGAGTCGTATTAATTTTAATGATGTTAAATTTTATCAAATTTATGAGTCCGATAGTATTGTTTTTGCTGACCTTTTAATTGTTAGGAAAGGTTGAGAAATTCTGTCAGCACAAACAAAGTTTGTCACAATGAAAACAGACGGAGTTCTCATCAACCGCAACAAACGTTAGGATTCGCTACAAATCCGACCTTCTTTCGATCGAATGATATCCAGAGACCGAGGTTTTCTGGAATCGGCTTTCATACAGTTGAAGTTATTAATACAACGCTGACCTCGCCTTGTTGATAGACCCGCTCCGCTTAACAACTGCTGGAGGATATTTTTATGTTTGCAAAAGTTGGAATCACCCTTGCTTGTCTCGCAACGGTTTCACTCGCAACCCCCATTCGAGCTGAAAATCCGCAGCACGTTCAACGACTCCTGACGACGGGCGAATGTTCCGGATGTAATCTCACAGGCGCAAACTTGAAAGAGATTCATGCTCTCGGCGCTGATCTCCGGAACGCGAATTTGGAAGGCGCGAATCTAGAGGGTGCAAATCTAGAGGGTGCAGATTTAACGGGTGCAAATTTGAAGAATGCAAATCTGACAGCGGCATATCTGACGAATGCAACGCTCGATCGAGCAAATCTGACAAACGCAAATCTCTCTGCCGCCCGTTTGATTAATGCTCAAACATTGGGTGCAATTCTGGATGGGGTGAATATCCAGAATGCAGAAGTTTACGGCAGTGGAATTGCTGCCGGTGGCGACGATCGTTAACCGCTCCAAACGCGATCGAGTACCATTTGCGGTGTGATGTCTGCCATTTTTCCAGTGGGAGATTTGATCGCTGTAACTCGATCGCTTTTCGGTAAGAGTTTTTCTGGATCGGTTGAGCCAAACAGTGCCAATGTAAAGGTTTGAGCTGCAATTGCAACGTGCATCGGGGCGCTATCAGTGCATAACATCAAGCTTGCACCTGCAACCATTGAAACTAATTGCCCAATATTTTCGGGTGCAGTGACTTTGACACCAGGACATAAAGCTGCGATTGCAGCCACGATCGCGTTATCTTCCTCACCTTTGATTAATACGATCGGTAAGTCAGGCTGTTTCTGCTGAAAGTCCTGAATGATTTTCTGCCAGTTTTCTGCTGGATAAATCTTGTCAATTCCTTTCTGCTGCGAGAGTTGACTTGCACCCGGATGAATTATGACATATCGACCATCTTGCAAACCGAGCCGCTTCCGTTCGGCATCTGACCATTCGAGATCCTTGGCTGGAACAGTAATTGCGACTTCAGGAAGGGGTCGATCGAGACCCAATCCTTTCAGCAAATCGTGATACATTGCGGCTGCATATTGATCAGAATTGAGCGGAACGGTTTTCGTAAAGAACGTTTCAGCCGCTGCGCCACTTGCATACCCGATTCGAGTATCAATTCCACTGAGCCAAAGAAGAAAACCGGTTCCCCAGCGCTGACCGAGTGCGATCGCGACATCGTATTCTCGATCGCGCAAAATTCCCAGCAAATTACTCCAGTCGGACAAGCTATTTCTGCTTTTGAAATCAAACAAAATCGTATCGTTCACCGATTTAGAAATCCGATACGCGCCCTTTGCTCTGGGTTCAACGACTACATCGATTTGAGCATCAGGATAGGTTGCTCTGAGATCATCGAGAGTCGGAAAAAATAGGATTTGGTCGCCGATTCCACCTGGAACGAGGGCAAGAATTCTCATAACACTTAATATTATGTCTCTGCAATACCGCCCTTAATTCTAAAGGAATAAATCCTGCAAATAAACTCCCTAATGAAGATTAATTCTGCTCGATCGTCTCAATATGGTGGACACCGCTCGATTACCGCTGCGATTCAGCGATTTAGCATGACTTAAATTCATTGTTAGATTTGCCTTTCGATAGAGTCTCTTCAATCAAGATCACCCAATCGAATGATGATCACTCCTCCAGTAGCATGAAGCCTTTTAGAAACCAGAACCAGTACAGTTTTATATGGAGGCAGAGGAAGACCTATCTTGCATCCTCGACACCCTAATGAGTTCAGATTATTTGTATCGCTCCTTCAAACTAGCAACCCAAAAATTGCACTTAGAAGCCTGTTTTGTGTTAGCATCCCACGATCAAACAGTTGACCGTGTTTTTGAAGAGATTGCTCAGTTATTTGCTTCTGAAGAATTGCAGCAACGACTTAGAGACAAACGAAGCTGTCGCTTCTAGTGAATCTCATTGTTGCGGTGCAATAGTCTGTCAAACAAGCTGAAACTCCTTTACCGCAGGGAGAAAATTGGCATTCTCATGAGACGATCGACTGAGCTTGATTAATACGAATCGTTGAATTGGTGTTAGCGACTGCCATTGAGCGGGTGTGATCGTAATTCCCATCTCTTGAGCTTTAGCAGTGACACTTTCAGGAACCGTTGAAGCATCATTCCAGGCGGGATTGTGGTCGATCGCTAAATCAGCCGCCGTTTCTCCGGTTCGCTCTTTGATCAACTCATGCAGGAAATCGTGATAGTTGCGGATTTCTTCTGCGGTAGTGCAAGGCAATTCGACCGCTGTTTGTCGATCGCTTTCTGTGAGCTTATTCCATTGATGCAGCTTTAATTTCACGCCACAAGTGTCTAGCTTAAAGCGGACAATCATCGGAATGCAGCGAAGCGAATCGACAAAATCAGACTCAAATTGAAAGAAAGGACTCATCGATCGATTCCTTAATGAGTATTTTTAGGAGCAACATTGCGAACAATCCAATAGCTAATAGAGAGCGCAAAAATTGCTGTCGCTAATGCAATTAAATCTATTCCAGCCGTTTTTTCTAGATCTAAGATAATAATTTTTCGAGCGACCGCGATCAAAGAAGTAACAATCACTAACTCTACTTGAATGACATGCTTTTTCAAGTAAGCAGTAATATTTTCTAGTATTTCAAATGCAATTAAAACATTGAGAAACAAACCAAAGATAGTAAATAGAACTTTTGTTGAGTAGTCGTATGCCGAAATTGAACTGAGTTCAGCAACTAAAACTCTGCCCAGTTGAAAGACTGAAAGAAAGATCACGAGCAGCATCATGATCGACAAAATTTTTGCAACCCAGCCTTCAATG
>JADEXW010000572.1 GCA_015206935.1 Pseudanabaenaceae cyanobacterium LEGE 13415
AATCAATATCAGCCGCGAACTGATAAATTTTCATCCTTGTGAGACATTTCCTTAAACGGGTCGATCCTTAGAATCCACCCGTTTTTCTATTTTAAAACCCGCTGATCAGAGTTGACCAACGGGTTTCTAAGCCTTATCGGAAGAGGCTACTGACAGAAGTATCTTCGTGAATTCGCCAGATGGCTTCACCAATCACACTCGCCACTGAAAGGATTCTCAATTGTGGAAAGCGGTGTTCTTCTGGAATCGGAATCGTATTCGTCACGATCACTTCTTCGAGATAGCCACTCGAAAGACGTTCGATCGCAGGCGGAGAAAATACTGCATGAGTCGCACAAGCATACACTTGCCGCGCTCCTTCCTTCCGGAGAATTTTCGCTCCTTCTAAGATCGTTCCAGCCGTATCGATCATGTCATCGACCAGAACCGCAGTTTTACCTCGGACATCCCCGATCACATTCATCACTTCTGCAACGTTGTGAGCTTGTCGCCGCTTATCAATAATCGCTAGGGGCGCATCATTCAAGCGTTTCGCTAAAGCTCTAGCACGTGCGACCCCTCCCACATCTGGAGAGACCACGACCAAATCTTCAAGCTGTTTATTCGCGATGTAGTCTACAACCGTCGGAGAACCATAAACATGATCCATCGGAATATCAAAATACCCTTGGATCTGAGCAGCGTGTAAATCCATCGCCAGAATTCGGTTTGCTCCTGCCTGAGTAATCAAGTTAGCGGCAAGCTTTGCCGTAATCGATTCACGCCCAGCGGTTTTACGATCGGCTCTCGCATACCCGTAATACGGTAAAACTGCCGTAACCTGTCGAGCGGATGCCCTGCGGCACGCATCGATCATAATCAGCAGTTCCATCAAATTATCGTTCACAGGTCGGCAGGTTGGCTGAATCAGATAGACATCACAGCCGCGAATCGACTCTTGAATCTGAACATAAAGCTCGCCATCCGCAAAGTGCTTTTGCACCATTGGACTCAGATCCATTCCTAGATATCGTGCAATCTCTTGCGAGAGGGGTACGTTTGCTGTACCAGACAAGAGGCGCAGACGATTGTTATCAGGAATCGACGGCAGAGCAGAAGGAGGAGATAGTGTTGCAGAACGGATCACGTCAAGTCCTCGAACGCATTCAACGCAATATTAACACCGCGACTTTTGTTCATTGCCCTTGGTTTCGCGGATCTCAAGTATTCGTAAATGGCAAATGAATTTGCGAAATATTTGTTTAAGACTGAACTAGAAATATCGTACAGATGAGCGATCGACATAATCTTCATCCGATCAGGTGAAATGAGTGCTGGAAGGTACAAGCAGAACAAAATCAAGTTCAGTCCGAAGTATTTATCGCAACTTATTCTGCCAAATTTATTCGCGCTTCGCAATCCATTTTGGCGATGTTATTGATTTCTGATTTTTGTTGCGTAGATTACAAAAATATGTCGTTGGGCGAAGTCGAGCGTCTGAGCTATGCTGAGGAGTCGAGTGTTACAAGAGATTCTGCTATGAGCCTAAAAGACCGCATTACCGAAGAGATTAAAACCGCGATGAAGTCTCAGGATAAAGTGCGGTTGGAGACGCTGCGAAGCATTAAGAAGGTGCTGCTAGAAAAAGAAGTCAGCGTTCGCCCATCGGGTCAGACGGAATTGACCGAGGAACAAGAAATTGAGGCGTTGTCTCAGATTGCGAAACAGCGTCGGGACTCGATCGAGCAATACACGAATGCGAATCGCTCAGATTTAGCCGATAAAGAAGCGGCAGAGTTGGCAATTATTGAGACGTTTTTGCCAGCGCAGATGTCTGGTGAGGAAGTAGAGAATGCGATCGAGCAAATTATTGCTCAAGTGGGAGCAACTTCTGCCAAGGATATGGGTAAGGTCATGGGTTCTGCGATGCAGCAATTAAAAGGGAAAGCGGATGGGAAGAAAGTTCAATCGATCGTTAAAGCGAAATTAGGCGGATAGAGTAATGATTGATGGATGAATGGCTGCGCTCAGATCACAGAAAGCCCATGAATTTGCAAATACAGTGAAGCAGCTTCAAATTCATTCCGCCCATTTGGTGAATTCTCTCGAACTGCTTCTCTCGGAGATGAAGATTTAGATATAGAGTAATTGGGAGAGATCGAGCCAATCGCTCCCAATGCTTCTAATTTTCCGTCACTGCAACCGGAGTTGCTACGACAGGCTGAGGATTCGTCACCAGTTCCTTTTTGCTGAATTTGAGTTTGCCATCGACTAAATCGATCGAGATCGTATCTCCTTCGATAAACGCATTTTCAAGTAGCTTCGTCGCGATCGGGTTTTGCAACTCTCGCTGAATTGCCCGTTTCAGTGGACGCGCTCCATACGTCGGGTCGTATCCCACATCTGCTACATACTTTTGAGCAGCAGGCGACAGTTCAAGCATGATTTTTTGATCGCTGAGTAAGCCTTGGATGCGTTGAATCTGGAGTCGAACAATCTCACCCAATTCATTGCGGCTCAATGGATGGAAGAGAATCGTATCGTCGATCCGGTTGAGAAACTCTGGTCGGAAATGTTTACGAAGTGCTTTCATCACTCGTTTCTGCATTTCCTCATATCGAGCATCATCCCCTGCAACATCAAGAATGTGTTCACTACCGATGTTGCTCGTCATCACGATTACCGTGTTGCGAAAATCGACGGTGCGACCTTGAGAATCGGTAATGCGTCCATCGTCCAGCACTTGTAGCAGGATATTAAATACATCAGGATGAGCTTTTTCAACTTCATCGAGTAGCACCACCGAATAGGGCTTGCGGCGAATCGATTCAGATAGCTGTCCACCCTCGTCATAACCGACGTATCCAGGAGGCGCACCGACTAAACGGGAGACTGAATGCTTCTCCATGTATTCGGACATATCGAGACGCACGATCGCATCATCGGAATCAAAGAGAAATTGAGCCAAGGCACGAGCGAGTTCGGTTTTTCCAACTCCGGTCGGTCCCATAAAGAGGAAGGAACCGATCGGACGGCTAGGATCTTTCATGCCCGATCGCGCTCGGCGAATGGCTGCCGCTACTGCTTCAACGGCATCGTGCTGTCCGATGACTCGTTCGTGTAGGTGCTTTTCTAAATTCAAGAGTTTCTGACGCTCAGATTCGAGTAGTCGAGTTACAGGAATACCAGTCCAACGTGCAACGATTTCAGCAATGTCCGCTTCAGTGACTTGTTCGCGCAGTAAAGCGGTTCCGCCTGCTTGGAGTTCTAACAGTTGCGCTTCTTGTTCTTCGCGCTCATGTTGTAGGGCTTCAAGTCGTCCATATTTTAACTGTGCAGCAGTGTTGAGATCATACGCGCGTTCAGCTTGCTCAATTTGGACACGAAGCTGATCTTCTTCCATCTTGAGCGATTTGATCGTTTCGAGAATTTGCTTCTCGTTTTGCCATTGGGAATCGAGCGCGTCTTTTTTGGGCTGGAGTTCCGCAATTTCTTGTTCGAGCCGTTCGAGTCGATCTTTGGAATTGCGGCTCAGTCCGGTTAATCCGGTGAGCTTGTCCTCGCTCTTGACCGAAAGTTTTTCCATCTCAAGCTGTCTTAGGCGGCGCTCGATTTGTTCTAGTTCGGTCGGTTTTGACGTAATCTCCATTCGGAGTTTTGCGGCGGCTTCGTCTACGAGGTCGATCGCTTTATCAGGAAGAAATCGATCGCTAATATATCGACTCGATAAGGTTGCTGCTGCCACTAATGCTGAATCGGTGA
>JADEXW010000573.1 GCA_015206935.1 Pseudanabaenaceae cyanobacterium LEGE 13415
AACTGCGATCGAGACAAATCCCGATCGCTGGCGACCCCTTGTTCTCACAAATGGATGTTTTGACCTTTTGCACTCCGGTCATGTGCGATATCTCAATGCAGCGAGGAAGTTCGGACGATCGCTAATTGTGGGCTTAAACAGTGATGATTCAATACGAATGATTAAGCCCGATCGAATTCCGTCACGTCCGATCGTTTCTGAGCGAGAACGGGCAGAAGTACTGACTGCATTAAGATCTGTCGATGGAGTAGTGATTTTTTCTGAAAAAACTGCTTGTGAACTGGTTGAAGCACTTCACCCAGAGATCTATGCTAAAGGTGGTGATTACAACTTACAAACCCTGCCCGAAGCCTCGATCGTGCAGTCCTACGGCGGACAGGTTCAATTAATTGAAATCGAAGTGCCGTCTTCTACCAGTGCGATCGTCGATCGGATTTTGAGGGGCAACTCCCAAAACCCTTAACACCCTAACGGTTTACATGACTAATTTAGAGACTTCTTCAGCCCTCGATCTTCCCAATAGCATCGCGGCTCTTCAACTGAAGCTCCGATCTGACTCCGAAAAGGTGCAGCTTCAAACGATCGACGAATTAACCGCACTCGGTGAAGACGGGTTGCCTGCGCTGATGGAATTCTTATTGGATCAGCATGAACCGGGTCGCGTCACTGCAAAGATTTATCAAAGACTATATAGCTCTCAAGTCCCCAGAGTTCTAGAGTTTCTTCAGCAACATTTCCCGACTGGAACTGTACCGCTGAATTCAGAGAATAAGATTGATTACACGAAACTTCAGCAACTTCTAGCACAACAGAAATTCCAAGAAGCCGATCGATTGACGATTCAAAAACTCTGTGAATTAGCTGGAGAATCGGCGGTTTTACGCAAATGGCTGTATTTCACCGAAGTTGAGCATTTCCCGACTACTGATCTACAAACGATCGATGCTCTGTGGTTAGCGCATTCTGATTATCAGTTTGGCTTCTCAGTTCAGCGGCAACTCTGGCTCAGTTTGGGTAAAAAATGGGAAAAACTTTGGGAGAAAATCGGCTGGAAGTCTGGCTATAATTGGACGCGCTACCCAGAAGGGTTTACCTGGAGCTTAACTGCTCCAAAAGGACATCTACCGCTATCGAATCAATTACGTGGAGTCCGTGTGATCGCCGCCTTGCTCAATCATCCCGCTTGGAACAAGTAAAATATCCGTAGTCTTATCAGGACGCATCTTCTCGATCGCTTAAACTTCCGTAATCTTCCGTGTGCGCGGACGTTGATCCATCCGCAAGTCAGGGCAATCTTTGTATAGTTACAGACGGTTTTGACGAGCGTGGACACCGCCACACTTCAAATCAAACCGTCCGAGAAGTTCTTTAAATCGAGGATAGGGGTTGGAATGGGAATCCCCGAAAACAGGCTCTTTTGTCGATTAGATGGATTAACGACTGCCGCCCGTGAGCAGCAGCGATCGTTGGTACTGACGGAACTCGGCTTGCTCGATTCCGAAATCGTACCGATCTTTGAAGAAGCGACCCAAACTGCCGCTCACTCACTCGGTGCGCCGATTAGTTTGCTCAGTTTGGTCGATCAGTCGCGCCAGTGGTTCAAATCCGCATTGGGTCTGTCTCGCTTGGGCATCATGAACGATTTGGCGCTTTCTCGCCAACTACCACGCGAAGAATCTTTTTGTGTGTATGTGGTTGACAGTCAGCAAGTGTTAGCGATCGATGACACATTGGATCATCCCGCATTCGCAAATTCTTTGTTGTGTCAACAGTATGGAATTCGTGCGTATCTCGGTGCGCCACTGATTACGGTCAGTGGAGATTGCATTGGAACGCTCTGCATCATGGATTCCCGCCCCCGTAATTTTACAGAGCGCGATGCTGAGTTTCTCATGCTCACCGCACGATTGAGTATGAGCGAGTATGAACGCTTGCAATTACTCAAGTCTCAAGCCGCTGGTACTCCAATTCCGACGATTCAGCCTCCGGTTTCTGCTGCCCCCGCGAATCCGGTGAAGTTTGAACTGCTTGCCCAACTCACTCAAGAGTTACGGACTCCGCTGACTTCTGTAATGGGAATGGCAAGTGTTCTGAATCGTGAGATTTATGGGCCGCTAACGAGCAAGCAAAAAGAATATTTGGACATTATTCACCATAGCGGACAGTACTTGTTATCGCTGGTGAAGGAAATCTTGGAACTGTCGCAGCTTGATGAGAGTAGTCGGGCGTTGAATTTAACCTCGATCGATATCGAAATGCTCTGTCAACAGGCGATCAGCACTCTAGAACAAGCTGCCAACCGTCGCGAACAACAGATCCGGCTCTCGATCGAACCTGGAAACCGCATTTGGCTACTCGACAAAGAGAAAATCCGCCAAATGCTGTATCACCTAATCTTCAGCGTGATTCAATCCTCAAATGCAGGCAGTATTGTGCGGCTTCATGTTTCTCAAAAGAGCAGCGGATTGCGTCTAACCGTTTGGGCATCGCATCCCTGTTTAGGAGATGGCTTGAGTGGCTATAACGAGATGCTGACTCCTCAGACGATCGGTGCTGTATCCTACGAGACTTCGAGCAGCAATGGTCATCGTGCAGGAGCAAGCTTGATGCCTGTTGCCGCTGCGCTCAGTGTCACAAAATTCGCTGATTTGGATGATTCACCAGAAATTCCGGATGCCGATGCGGTACGCAAGAATTTGGGCTTACTTCTGAGTCGGCAACTGGCAGAAATGCACGGTGGGCAAATTCTGATTCAAGGCGCATCAGAACCAGGATATCGATATGTGATTACGCTCCCTCGATTAACCCAATAGCCTTGTCAAAAGACCAATATCGCGGATAATAGCCCTAGCCCATTCGCTAGGGTTTTTTGCTTTAAAGCATAGGAAAATTCGCGTATGAATTCGGTTTGGCAACAGGTGACATTAACCACACTTCCGCTTCGAGAATGGCGATCGGTGAGTTATGTCTATCAATGGGTAGTGGGATCGCTGTCCAATTGGCGACAACAAAGCTGGCTGATGCGTCACGGAGATGCGATCGCGGCTCTTCTGATCAGTCTCGTGTTCGCGCTTTCTCCCTTCGTTGCCACGGATTTGATCGGCTGGTTGCTGGTCACTTGTATTTTATTTTGGCTACTGTTAACCGTTTCGGATACTGACTCGCGAGCAGGTTTTACTCCAATTCATCTACTCGTGATGGTGTTTTGGGGAATTGCCTCGATCGCGGCTGGACTTTCTCCACTGAAACGGCTGGCTTTTGTCGGACTCGGAAAACTCTCGCTCTATCTGATGTTTTTCATTTTGATGGCGCGAGTTTTACGATCGCCAAAATTACGATCGTTCTCGATCCTGGCTTTCCTGCTTACCGCTTTAGCAGTTAGTACTTACGGAATTCATCAAGCGATTTTTGGTGCGGATGCGTTAGCAACTTGGGTTGATCCCGAATCTCCGACTGCACAATCGACGCGGGTGTATAGCTATTTGGGCAACCCGAATCTACTCGCTGGATATTTGATGCCTGCGGTGTGGCTGTCCTTTAGCGCAATCTTTGTTTGGAAGCGCTGGATGCCGAAAATTTTGGCGATCGTCATGTTCGGGATGAATACGGCTTGTCTGCTCCTAACTCAGAGTCGAGGCGCTTGGATTGGATTGGCGATCGCAGGTTTGGTGCTGATGGTGCTGCTGCGATATTGGTGGAGCGCTTATTTACCCAAATTTTTACGACTTTGGGC
>JADEXW010000102.1 GCA_015206935.1 Pseudanabaenaceae cyanobacterium LEGE 13415
GTCCGATCGTCTTTGTGAATAAGATCGATCGACCTCGTGCGAATCCGATGATTGCAGTCGATAAAGTACTAGATTTATTCATCGAACTCGGTGCAGATGATGACCCGTGCGAGTTTCCTTACTTGTTCGGTTCTGGCTTGTCTGCATTCGCAAAGAACACTTTAGAAGAAGAGTCGAGCGATATGCAGCCGCTCTTTGATGCGATTCTGCGCCATGTTCCACCGCCCATTGGTGATGCGTCCAAGCCACTTCAGCTACAAGTGACCACGCTTGACTATTCGGATTATCTCGGTCGGATTGTGATCGGTAAGATCCACAACGGTACGATCCGAATCGGTCAACAAGCCGCGATCGTGACTGAGACAGGCGCGATCGTGAAGTCGAAGATCTCGAAGCTGATGGGCTTTGAAGGCTTGAAGCGGATCGAAATCGAAGAAGCAACCGCTGGAAACCTGGTTGCTGTGGCTGGATTTGCTAATGCAAACATCGGTGAAACCATTACTGATCCAAATGATCCGCAAGCGTTACCGCTGATTAAAGTGGACGAGCCGACTTTGCAAATGACTTTCTCGGTCAACGATTCGCCGTTTGCAGGTCAGGAAGGCACATTCGTCACTTCGCGGCAATTACGCGATCGACTCTTCCGCGAACTCGAAACGAACGTTGCACTACGAATTGAAGAGACTGATTCTCCTGATAAATTGGCGGTTTCCGGTCGGGGTGAATTGCACTTAGGGATTCTGATCGAAACAATGCGTCGTGAAGGTTACGAATTCCAAGTGTCTCAGCCGCAGGTAATCTTCCGTGAAGTGAACGGACAACCTTGTGAGCCGTATGAAACCTTGGTGCTTGACGTGCCTGAAGAAGCGGTTGGTGGCTGTATCGAACGTCTTGGACAGCGTAAAGGCGAAATGCAAGATATGCAAGTCGGAACAAACGGACGCACGAACTTAGAATTCGTAATTCCGGCACGAGGCTTAATCGGCTTCCGGGGTGAATTCATGCGCCTGACTCGTGGGGAAGGCATCATGAACCATAGCTTCTTGGAATATCGCCCGATGAGCGGTGACATCGAAGCCCGTCGCAATGGGGTTCTGATCTCGTTTGAAGAAGGAGTCGCAACCTTCTATTCAATGCAGAACGCAGAAGATCGCGGTGTGTTCTTTATCCGTCCGGGTACGAAAGTGTACAAGGGCATGATTTTAGGTGAACACAATCGTCCTCAAGATCTTGAACTCAATGTTTGTAAGACGAAGCAATTGACCAATCACCGAGCCTCTGGCGGGGAAGAATTGGTGCAGTTGAAAGAACCGATCGATATGAGTTTGGAACGCGCTCTAGAGTACATCGGACCGGATGAACTGCTCGAAGTCACGCCTGAATCGATTCGATTACGGAAAGTGGCGAAAGCGAAGAAATTAGCGAAGAAATAGAATCAAGCGGGAGATTGAAACAGTTTCGGTCTCCCGTTTTTTTTGGCTTATTTTATGCTGACTATTTTTAATCTGAGATCCAATTAAAGGGATTGAAAGTCTCCTGATTGTGACGCTATATGCGGCTGTATCACCAGTTGATGAAGCGGACACGATGTAGTGTTTGTCATCTACACTCTGTATCTGTCCTGATAAAACTTTGAGGAAGTTTTTATGCTTCAAGGCAAAACTGTGCGGATTGCTCGCCCAACCGATCGATTAGATCAAGTTGTCAAATTCTACACAGACGGCTTAGGATTGCAGATTCTCGATCGATTTGAGAATCATCAGGGATTTGATGGGGTCATGGTTGGGATTCCAGGGGAGCTTTATCACTTTGAATTCACCCAGCAGCAGGAACACCGAGTCGGTCGCGCTCCCACTCAAGATAATTTGATTGTTTTTTACCTTCCAGAGCAACAAGACTGGCAACGTACTATTGAGCAGATGAAAGCAACTGGGTATGAGCCTGTAAAATCCTACAATCCCTACTGGGATAGAGATGGAGTCACATTTGAAGATCCAGACGGATACCGCGTCGTTTTACAAAACGCCTCTTGGGAGACTTAATCCTACCAAAGAAGGATAGCGCAATCTCACATTCACGATCGCGCTTCCTGAAGGAATGCTCTATGGATCGATCACAATTTCTCCATCCGATTTCACCCAGGCAATCTGGAGAATCCGTCGCCGTTCAGCATAATTCCGAATCTCCTCAACCGTTCCGCAACTGAGATCGACCTCAACTCGATCGCCGTTTTCTCGTAACTTCTGAGCATGAGCGAACGCCAACTGCGGAACCTCTGACACCACAAGCCAATCACACGCCTGCGTTTGTTTCGGAAGTTGTCCAGTTGTCAGCAAGACTTGGTGCAAGTTCTCAAGCTGGAGGGAAAAGCCGATTCCAGGAATCGATTCGCCTTGGGGATGGAATTGACCGAGTAAGCGATCGTATCTGCCACCTTGTCCCAGAACGACCTGCCCGGATTGTGTCACGACTTCAAACACAATTCCGGTGTAGTAATCGAACGTGCGAATCAGACTCAAATCCAACACAATTCGCACATCGACACTAGCTTGCAAAAGTTCGATCAACGATTTGAGATTGTTGACGCTTTCTCGCTCGGTATCGTTCAAATTCAAAGCACTCACTGTTTGGAGAACGTCCGCAGGTTTACCACGGAGATCCAGAAGTAATAAAGCTCGATCGCGTAACTCATCGGATAAAGGCAACGCTTCTAGGCTCAATCGATCGAGATGTGCGATCGCATAACGAACTTTCGGACGAATCGCTTCAGGAAAGACCGACAAGAGCGATCGCGTTAATCCCGCTTCTCCAAGAATCAATTGCCCAGATAGGTCAACACTCTTCAAACAATCGAGCAGCAATAACAGAATTTCGGCATCCGATCGCAATCCATCGCCGCCAAGGAGTTCCACACCTGCTTGATAAAATTCCTGTTGGCGGCTGTGACTGCCTTCCTGAGCGCGACGAAACACATTTGCATTGTAGTAAAGCCGCTGAGGAAACGTACTATTTGCCAGACGAGTGGCAACCGTTCGCGCGATCGATGCCGTCAATTCGGGACGTAACCCCAGCGGATCTTCTTCGAGTTGGTGCAATTGGATGACCGTGGAACGCTCGATCGCGCCCCCTGCCATCAGCGTATCCAACCGTTCCAGAGTCGAAGTGATGATGCGGTGATAGCCCCAACCGTGAAACACCTGCTGGAGCCGATCTTCTATCCAACGTTTTTGGGCGACATCGAGGGGCAGGAGGTCGCGACTCCCTGCGGGGGGCTGGTAAACCATTGAGACTGTACTATGCGAGGTTACTTTTTCTTGCTAAAAAGACCGCCAAACAGACCGCTGCTCGGTTTTGAACTGGAACTCGTCGAGGCTTTGGAAGCAGGTTTCGCAGCCGGAGGGTCGAGCTTTTGTTTGCCCTCTAGCGCGATCGAGTCTTGCGGATCAATCGATAAGGCTTTGGTGAAATGAATCTTCGCCATCGTCGGTTGATTCTGCCGCAAATACACCATGCCCATTAAACTGTGACAGCGGCTACTGTTTGGCTCCATCTTTAGGGCATCTCGCAATTCTATCGTTGCTTGAGCATAATTTCCCTTCGCCATGAATCCTTCTGCTCGACGATAATACTGATCGCTGAGGGATTCGACTTTAGGTGGTTCGGGAGCTGGAGCTGCTTTGGAGGCGTTTGGGGTCGAAGTGGAGGTGAAAATTTGGCTCTTGGAAGGGTTGCTGTCGGAATTGCCATCCCGACAGATGAGATATGCCAAGTTGAGTTCGCTGATTTGGGCGGTGAGTTCGATCGCTTGATCCAAATGTTCGTATTGTCGATCGGATAAATCTTTTAAAGCGGTTCGATAAAAGTAGTCGGCGTTGCTTGAGGATAAGAGCTGCTTTGCTAAAGGGCTACCAAAGTTTAGTTCATGCCGTTTACGCGCGGCTCCTTGTCCCTTCATTTTTAAAACTAGCAGATGATCGGTTCGGGTTTTGTCCTGCGAAAGATTTTGCCATGCAGGATTCACAAGCTTCGATAACAGTTGTTCGGCAAGCTGCCGATCGCTCTCGGCTTCTGCGATGCAGCTATCAGGATGTAGGCGACGTGCGATCTTCAGGTATTGTTTACGGATTTCTTTGACTTCTGCTTCGATCGAGACTCCTAGAATGGCGTGAAAGTCGGAGAATTCAAGCAGAAATAAGCCGCGATCAATCTGGAAGCTCATGGGTTAACCTGTGATTTCAAGGAACAATGGGCGTGAAAGTTTCACCGTCTTTATAGTTCCTTCAAATTTTGCGATCGCGACAGTCAAACTACAATCTATTTCCGCCGCACATCAGTCACACGCCAGCTCAATTTGAGATTGATCCAGAAATTCCAGAACGTCACAAGCACGATCGCAATGAGATTCGCAACATAACGATTGATCCCAAAGGCGTTGTACAGCAGATTCAAAATCAAGACGTTCAGAATCAAGCCCATCAAACAAATTAGATTGAACTTGAGAAAGCGCTTGAACCGAGTCCGATTACCACGTTGACTGCGTGAGATATCACCAAACGTCCAGAGATCATTCCAAATGAAATTATTCACGATCGCGAGTTCCGACGCGATGATTTTACTCCGGGTCAAATTCCAAGCCAGCGTAGAGGGATCACTCAATAAGTAAAGAACGAGCATATCAACGAATACGCCGCTAAATCCAACCAAGCCGAATCGTAAGAAACGTCCCAACTGGAATTTTTCCCGCAGTCGGCTGATCCGTCCCCGCGATCGTAGTTTGCCGAGGTGCATCAAATATTCGACGTATTGCCGCCAAGTGACTTTACTCTCACCTTCTTGACGTTCTTGGAAAACATAGCCGACTTCGGTGAGTCGATCGACGCGACCGCGACCCAGAACTTCTAAGAGAATCTTGTAGCCCAGCGGATTCATCAGGCAATCCGCGATCGCGCTACGTCTCACCATGAAATATCCACTCATTGGATCAGAGACGCGCCCCACGACACTCGGTAAGATCACTAATCCAATTAATTGCGCTCCACGAGACAGCACACGCCGGATCAAGCCCCAATCACTTGTACCCCCTCCCTCAACGTGGCGGCTTGCGACCGCTAAATCGGCACCATTCTGAACCGCTTGAATCAGTTTCAGCAGCACTTCTGGAGGATGCTGCAAGTCCCCGTCAATGACACCTAGAACTTCGCCGCGAGCCGCTTGCCATCCTCGGATCACAGCCGTCGATAATCCGCGTTCATCCTGTCTCCGCATCACTCGCAGATTCGGAAACTCCGCTGTCATTTGCTGCGCGATTTCCCAAGTTCGATCGGGACTGTCATCATCGACAATAATCAACTCGTAATTGTTCGGTAGCGCATGATCGAGCAGGCTGGATAGGACTCTGACCACCTGTTCAACGTTCCGCCCCTCGTTGTAAGTCGGAACCACGAGCGAGAAATATACAGGCTTAGTTGACTTCTCAAGCTCGGAATCAAACGGAATTCTTAATGCGCCAGAAGGGGGCGGGACGAGTGAAGGAACAATCATGCGGCAACAATTAGAGTAGGACGACAGAAGGTTAACGGGCAGTTTGATACAGGTTGAGGTGAAACTCATCTAGACTCATAGTTCCCGAAAGAGATTGAGTCTTGGCGATCGAAAATCGTTCCTCTAAAACTTGCTGAATTTGTTGACGTTCTACAGCCGTTGCAGGCGGAGACCAAACGGGAGCAGCACTTTCAAGCCAAATTACCCGACGATAATTGGATTGAGTTAGCGCGGCTTTGAGATGAGTCGCAAGTTCACTCGCAGGTTGGGCTAAAAGATCCACGCGGCGAGTTGAAGGAATGTAATACGCCAGACGATTGACGTGCCCCCATGCCTTGGAATCCATCGCAATCAGCACTGGAGTTGAATCCTGCTGAACCACTTCCGCCACTTGATGAAACATCGATCGCGGTCTCAAAGTCAAATCCCCGGTGTCGATCGCTAAATAGAGCAACAGTAGCATGAGGGCTACGATCCCCTGTTGCGCCTTAAGTTGTCGAATTGCGATCGTCATCAACAATAAACACCCTGGTAGCACAAAAATCAGCGCCCGACCCCAACCGAATCCCAGCGTGTATTTCTGCATCAACACATCAACACAAATTGCCAGGAATAAGGGGAATATACTCATCCCCAACGCTACCGCCAAGCGCCATTTTTGACCACACTTCCAAAGGTAGATTGCAGCAAGTCCCAGACCAATAGTAGCCGATAATCCCATGAGGGCAATGATTCCCGTGTTTAAACTCGTCGCCCAATCGCCTGCTACTAAATGAATGCCTATCGTTTGGAGGAGATCTTGAAGGTGTAAAAAGACAGGGTTGCCTTCTCGCACATCAAATCGATCGAGGTCGGCATTTCGTAACTGTTTCAACGTGCCAGAAATCGCCCAGGGAAGTGTGAGCAATCCCGCAATCGTCATTCTCACTCCGTGTTGAATCCAGTGTTTGCGGTCTAACACTAGGATCAAAGCCACGAGAACTACGACCCAATACGCGAATAGATAAAACGTCAGTAAGCCGAATACGATCGACAAAACAAACGTGATTTGCCACTTCCAACGCGGTCGATCCATCATTTCAAGCAGTGCCCACACGCTGAGGATTGCCCACAGTACGAGCGGTGTATACATGCGGACATTCAGCGAATGGAATAAATAGAAAGGATTCGTAGCTAATAATGCAGCAAACAGTAATCCGCCCCGTCGATCGATCAGTTTTTTTCCCAATCCGTAAGCGGCTGCGATCGCGCCCACACTCCAAAGCAGCGGTAAACTTCGCATCGCAATTTCACTGTTTCCGAAGAGGCGTAACCACAGATGTTGAGCCAGGAAAAAAATCGGCGGATGTGGTTCTCCTTTATAAAGACCGCGCATTAAACCTTGTAGCGTTTTCGCGATCGCAGAAATCGAACCTTCGGACGGCAAACTGAGCAACGGAGTCAATTGAGAAAGTGCGATCGGCGTATCTTCGGGCAGTGAGTACTGGAGTCTTTGACCTGTCGAGAGAAGGAGCGAAAGTACCTCGTCATACCAGAATTCACGGGTTCCGAGATTGAAGAGACGGAAACAAATTCCAATTGCGATCGCACAACCGAGGAGCAATTCTAACGACAATTTTTTCCGCCAATCGAGCAGAGCATTGCGGTGAAACATAGATCGAATCAATGGAGGGCTGCAATTAGTCTTCCCGATCTAGGGTTCTCGGCTATGATTCAGGTGCTTAATTTGACAACGGTACTCAGAGTTGTCCGGCTCCTATGGCAAAAAAGCAGAAAGGTAAAGCATCGATCGATATAGATTCAACGCTGACTCTGAAAGAGCGTTTAGCCGAAAAACGGAAAGCGATTCAAGCCCGAAAAGCAGCAACGAATTTTATCTCAATGGCAACCCTGATTTCGCTCGTGGCGGGAATGGCGCTATTTGCGATCGGAGGAATCAAAGGAGCAGGCGGCGGATTTGTCGGCATTCTCACTTTGATGCTGTCGTTTCAATTTCCGTGGCACGCCTTACACGCCTTTCTGATTTATATGCCATTCGGCGGCACAATCACGTATGCCACAGTTGGAAATAATCCACTGATGCAGTTGGCGAAAGATGGGATGTACATTCCAGCACTAATCGCGATTTATCAGTCCTGTAAGCAGCAAAAACTCTCGATGCTGATTCCCAAATCGCTCAAAACACCGTTGATGTTGCTCCTGGTGTATTGCGGTTTGGTATTGCTGTTTGTGAATGGGGCACAGCAATTCACCGGGAAGCCCTCTGAGAAGCCGATTCTGATGGGAATTTTGGGCTTGAAGGTGCTGCTTGGATATGCGCCGCTGATTCCCTGCGCTTACTATTTGATGAAGAAGAAGCAGGATGTCTACAATCTGATGCGAATTACCGTCGTTGTGGTCATTGTTTGCTGCGGTTTGTCGTTTGTACAGTACATGATGCTGAAGACGGGGCGCTGTCAAGGAACGGTGGGTGAAGGAGCAGAACTCTTCAGAGCTTCGCTAGATGCCCGTTGCTTCGTGGGTGGAGCGCTCTTGTATTCTCCAGAACAAGGCGTGATTCGACTGCCGGGAACGTTTGTTGCTCCGTGGCAGTGGGGCTGGTACTTGATTTCGAGTGCGTTTACGACGTTTGCCGTGACCTTCTTCGATCGTAATTTGATCTGGAAGATCATCGGCGGCATTGGAATGCTGGGGACGATTATCATGGCGGTGATTTGTGGACAGCGAATTGCTCTGATGCTGGTACCTGTGGTGATTGTGATTCAATTGTTTACGACTGGACAGATTGCCAACTTGAAGCGATTCTTACCGATCGGCGTTGGAATTGTTGGGGCAATTCTGGTCGCGATGGCAGCAAATCCAGCGGTCGTACAGGAGCGGCTTGACAGTGCGGTGAGTCGGTGGAACGCTTCGCCACCGGATGCGTTCATTAGTGAACAGTTCAATATGGTAGTTCGTCGCGCAAGTTTGTTAGGGAACGGACTGGGACGCGCGACGAATTCAGCACGAGCAATGGGCGAGACAGAACTCATTGAGACTTATTATCCGAAAGTCATGTATGAGATTGGTCCAATCGGGGTGATTTTGTTCGTGGTGCTGGTGACGACGTTAACGATCGCTTGTTTTAGAGCGTACCGATCGATCAAGGACAAGAATCTTCGAGGATATGGGGCAGTTTTTTGGACGTTCGTTTTAGTGATCAGCTACAACACCTATTACTATCCATTGGATGTTGATCCAGTGGCGGTGTACTACTGGTTTTTCGCGGGAGTGGCGTTGAAGTTACCAGAACTCGATCGATTAGAGCCGATTCCAGTTGAAGATCCGAAGAAAAAGAAGAAGCGAAGGCGATAAAATTTTGCGCTTAATGAGAAACTTCACTCCATTTGTAATGAAAATCGCGTTTTTTGTTACAAAGTCGCGCTTGTCGTTAGGAACAGCGAGAGTTTTGTAGGAAAAATCGGGCTTGTCGTTACGAAGAGCGCGTTTTTTGTTTAGAAATCACGCCTGTCGTTACGAAGAGCGCGTTTTTTTCTCAAAAATCAGGCTTGTCGTTAGGAAGAGCGCGTTTTTTTCTCGAAAATCGGGCTTGTTGCTACGAAAAGCGTATTTTTTGTAAGAAACACCGCGTTTTTCCTAGTCAAAACTTAAAAACATTGAATGAATAGAATTTTGAACATTACAAATCAAGTGATTTTCGTACAAAAATCGCGGCGTTCTCTAAATCTACGATCGTAGATTTTAGTTAGACTACCGCAACGTCTATTTGCAAAGTTATTCATGATAGAAACTTTATTCAAAAAGCGCACATTTTTACTTGCTAATCTCATTGAATCCTCATGCAGCAAAAGATGACTTTGGGCAATCTAACAACAGTCTTGAAGATACCCAAAATTACTTTGATTGAATGATTAAATATTTTCCTCGCTTCCGACTGCCCCAACCCTGTCGCTCAAAAATTCTTAGGCATCCATCTCCCGCGATCGTGATTGCAGCCCTATTAACAATCTGCCTATTCGTTCCTCAAATTGTCATGAATTGGCGCACCTATCAGGACTTCAATCGATTGCGTCATCAGGAACAACGACTGCAACATTTAAGCGATCGAGCAACTTATTTAGACGAAGTTCTCACCATGTCGGCTTTAATGAACGCAGCAACAGGCGATCGGACTTGGCAGCAACGCTATGAGAAATTCGTACCTGAACTCGATGCTGTGATTCAAGAATCGATCCATCTCGTACCTCATATTTATTCAAGCGAGGATGCAAAGCAAATTAATGCAGCAAATCAAGCGTTAATCGCACTCGAACTCCAGTCATTTCAACTTGTCGAGCAGAATCAATCCTCAAAGGCTTTGAGTTTGTTGACGGGTTCGGAGTATAAATCTCAAAAGCAAATTTATGCAGCGGGAGTTGCTCAAAGAAATTTCAAAATTCAGCAACAGCTTTATACACAATCAGAGGATTATCAATCTTCGCTTCGATGGTCTTTAGTCATCATGGGAATGAGCATTTTACTGTTGATTCCGACTTGGGTAGGTGTGCTTCAGATCTTGCGATTGTATTTACGCGATCGACAAATTGCCGAAACTACATTGCATGAAAAGAATCGCGATTTAACAGAAGCACTGGATAAATTGCATCAAGCTCAACGCTATATTCAACAACAGACGCAATACTTTATTCAAACCGAGAAGTTATCAAGTTTAGGGCAACTGGTCGCGGGAGTCGCCCATGAGATTAACAATCCAAATAGCTTCATTCAAGGAAATTTGAGTTACGTCGAACAATATGCTGAAGATTTGCTACGTCTAATTCAGCTCTATCAGAAACATGCACCGAATCCGACCGGAGAAATTCAAGCCGAAATTGACGCAATCGATCTTGCTTTCATTGCAGAAGATTTGCCGCAAGTTGTTCGATCAATGAAGTTAGGAACCGCGCGAATTGAGGAAACTGTAACCAGTCTACGAACGTTCTCTCGTTTAGATGAGTCAGAACGGAAAACGGTTGATTTGCACTCAGGCATTGAAAGTACGATTTCGCTTGTGAAGCACCGTTTAAGAACTGTTTTGCATCCGATCGAGATTCAATTAATCCGAAATTATGGAGATCTCCCTGAGATTGAATGCTGTCCAGGTCAATTGAATCAAGTGTTTTACAGTCTTTTATCGAATGCGATCGAGGCGCTTGAACAATCAAAACCAGAGCTGCCATTCATTCAGATTCAAACTCATCTGATTGACCACGTATGGGTACGAATTGCGATCGCAGACAACGGCAGCGGTATTGATTCTGAAATTCAATCCAAGTTATTTGATCCGTTTTTCACCACAAAGCCGATCGGTAAAGGCAAAGGGTTAGGTTTATCGATCAGTCATCAGATTATTACTGAATACCATCAAGGCAAACTCTACTTCATTTCATCGCCAACGGATGGAACCGTTTTCTTTATCGAAATTCCCCTTTCGTCTAAGGTTTGAGTCTGCGTCTGGTGGGAACACTAACGGCGTTGTTTCCAAGCGGCGTTATGACTCAGCCCTTTCTCTCTGTTGTCATCCCCACTTATGGGCGTGAAGAGCCTTTACGCGAGACGCTGATTGATGTCTTGAAACAGGATTATCCGAATTATGAGGTGTTAGTGGTTGACCAAACACCTGTACATGAGCCGGATACCCAACAGTTTCTAGAAGAATTGGCACAAGTTGGGAAGATTCAATGGTTTAAGCTCGATTGGGCGAGTTTACCAGGGGCAAGAAACTATGCCGTTCGTCGATCGAAGGGCGAAATCTTAATCTTTATCGATGATGATGTTCAGCTTGAACCCGGATATTTAGCTGCACATGCAAAGAACTATCAGCGCCCAGAAATTGGAGCAGTCGCGGGACGAGTCTTCGATCGAATGAAGTTAGCCGACTTCAAGCCAGGGTTAGAGATTCAAGACCTGCCACCTGAAGCGCACGATCCGGGAATTGCTTGGTATCACTTGAACTTAGTCCACACCGTAAAACCGCAACAAGTTTTAAGCGCCCGTGGTTGTAATATGTCTTACCGCCGCGAAGTTTTTGAGAAACATGGAATTTGGTTTGATGAACGATTCCGGGGCAGTGCAGTTCGCGAAGAATCCGATTTCTGCTTAAAGCTCCGCAAGACGGGTTTGGTGATTTGGTATGACCCGGATGCCTCATTAGTGCATTTAGGAGAAGAGACGGGCGGCTGTCACGATAGCAGCACCAA
>JADEXW010000103.1 GCA_015206935.1 Pseudanabaenaceae cyanobacterium LEGE 13415
CAACTATGCAGAAAAAGAGGTGCATTTTGACGAAGAAGTGTTCGTGACTCGAAAAGGAGCCGTTCGCGCACGTCAAGAAGACCTTGGCATCATTCCCGGCAGCATGGGCGCAAAGTGCTACATTGTTCGCGGAAAAGGCAACATCGAAAGCTATTGTTCTTGTTCTCATGGTGCAGGTCGCTTAATGTCTCGGAACTTAGCTAAAAAAACCTATACGTTGGATGACCTCATCGAACAAACCAAAGGCGTTGAGTGTCGCAAAGACGAAGGCGTTTTGGATGAAATTCCGGGAGCTTATAAATCGATCGAGCAAGTGATGGCAAACCAAGCTGACTTGGTTGAAGTGGTCGCAACCTTGAAACAAGTGTTGTGCGTGAAAGGCTAACTCCTTTATCTCTTGTCCTCCTAAGAAGTTAATTTTCGCTTCGGTTGAATCAGCTAATGCCCTCTAAATCCCCCAAATTTGGGGGACTTTGAAGGAGGAAAGCGCTTTAGAATTGGAGAAATTCTTCTAGCTCAAAGTCCCCCAGAATGGGGGATTTGGGGGGCGCGATCCGCTAACAACGAAGTGTAAAAACTTGTGCATTCACAGTAGCTTCCAGGGAGAGGGCTAGAGTAAGACTCATGTGGCGGGTAGCTCAACAGTAGAGCGCCAACTTTTTGCCTAATGGGACGTAGACCGAGGGTTATCGTTGAAATCGAATTCTCCCTTAGTCGCCGGAGATGCGGGTGCAATTCCCGCTCCGCTACACCAAAAATACTGGCAGATCGTCTAACAGTAGGACACCTAAACATCCTTGTTCAAACCTTGCCCGTTGGGACGAAGAATGAGGGTTATCGCCTCTTAAGCGGGTGATGTGGGTGCAACTCCCACTCTGCCAATTGACCGAATGTTGCCCAAACAGGCTGGAGGTTGCAATGTCATACAAGTTTTATACCCAGAACAAAACGCCACAAACCCAACCGATTCCGGGTCGCGAAGCCGAAATGATCCAAGGTCGATCGAAAGGTTGGATGTTCAAAACGGATGTTTGGACTGTTCTGCGTCGGTGCTTACTCATTGGAACCGCTCAAAGTACTTACTATGCGGGAAAGCATGAGTTAACCAGTGAGTTTATTGATGTGGTGCGAAATGCGATCGAGCAAAATCCGTCTCGTGTTGCTGAAGAAATTCTCTATGCAAGTGATGGTCGATCGATTAACAATAGCGCTCCAATCCTCGCATTAGTTTTACTGTCAATGGGTAAAGCTCCCGAAGCAAAACGCACCTTCACCGAAATCTTCCCCCAAGTCGTTCGGACTGGAAGCCATTTCTACGAATGGATGAGCTATACCAAATCAATGCGCGGATTCGGCAAAATTGTACGGGAAGCGGGACAAGCTTGGCTCTCTCGCGAAGATGTAAGCGGTTTAGCGTATCAACTGTTGAAATACCAACAGCGTCAAGGATTTTCACATCGAGATGCCTTGCGATTGTTTCATGTGAAGCCACCGACTGAAAACCACGATCGCTTATTTCAGTGGGTCACTCAAAGCTGGGACAACTTACCCAAACAAATCGATTCGGATGTCTTAGCTCAGATCTGGTGGTACGAATGGCTCAAGCGCAATCCCGATCAAACTCATCGAGCGATCAAACAAGGTCATTTAACGCATGAAATGGTTGCTCCAGTTGGCAACATGGATCAAAAAGCTTGGCAACTTCTATTTGAAGAAATGCCGATCGGTGCAATGTTGCGAAACTTAGGCTCGTTAACTCAATTGGGTGTGTTGAATGCTGACAACAAAAAGAACTTAGAGCGAGTTGTTTCTGTGTTGAACAATGCAGAACATTTGCGAAAAGGTCGAGTTCACCCGATCGATGTTCTCAAAGCACTGAAAACCTATCAATCTGCTGGACAACTGGGACGAAGCCAAAAAACTTGGAAGCCTGTTTCGCAAATCAACACCATCTTAGAAAAAGCGTTAGAACTATCATTCACAGTTTTACCACCGACTGAGCAAGTGTTTTTACATGCGATCGATGTTTCCGGTTCGATGTCCTACTACACTGTCGATTCGATCGGATTAACTTGCTGTGAGATTGCGACTGTGATGGCATTAGCAACCGCGAAAGCAGAGCGATACTGTAAGATTCGGGGATTTGCAACTGAGTTTCGGGACTTAGAAATCACATCGCGAGATCGGTTTAGTGATGCGATCGCAAAAGCAACGAATCAAAACTTTGGTGGAACGGATGCCTCTGTTGCTTACGAATGGGCAATCAAGCAACGATTCAAAGCCGATTTGTTTTGCTTCTGGACAGACTGTGAAAGCTGGGCAGGAAAACAACATCCAAGTCAAGCCTTAGCACTCTATCGCCGTAAGGTAAATCCGAATGCAAAAGCAATCTATATCTCGCTTGCACCGTACAATATCTCGCTGGTCGATCCTCAAGATCCGCTGTCGTGGGATATTGCTGGATTCGATCCAGGTACACCGCGATTGATCCAAATGCTGGCAAGTGGAGAAGTTCAATGAAATAAAAATAAGGTGCTGGGATTAAGACCTAGCACCTTTTTCATAGTGAACTATCGGTGTTACTCATTCACAACTTGCGCTGTTAACGGGGCAGTGTAAACAACCATTCCTGGAATTTCTCGACCATTAACATGGCGAGTGTATAGCTTAGATCCTCTGATCGAGTAAGTCTGCGAAATTTCTTCTAGTGCCGATAAAAGCGAATCAGGAGCTAGATTACCGAGTGCTAATCTGGGTTGAACATAAAGAACTCGATCGACATGAAGTGGCTTGATCAAATAGTGAGACTGCGGACTACTGACTGCACTTTGAGGCGCAGCAAGATTAATACTAAGGAACAGAAGGCAACTCAGTAATACGGTGATTACCGGAACGAATCGCTGAAGTTTCATCATTTGTCGATCGATATAAGACTGCATCTTTTGACAAAACTTAATCATTAAAATTAAGAACAGTAAAGTCTTTTGCCATCTTTTCTATCTTGAGACATAACTTTATAAAGATTTGTATCAAGCTTTCATGACGATCGCTGGAAACAAAAACTCCTCAAGCTCCCTCTACTCAACGATTTATGCTTCTTAACCCTTCTATTTCCAAAGAAAGAGAAAATAGCCTGAATCCATATCAAATCAAAAAAAGCATAAATTTGTGAGTTCTGATTCATAAATATTAATGCTATAATTCAAGTATCTTAATACTTCGCCTCATAAACATTACGGAAATTTAATCTATGGCTCCTTCCTCTCTCCTGATGACGCTATTGAAGCCGACCGTTACACCTAACTTCTGGTCACAAACAGCCTGGGCACTTTTGCGTGCTGTTCTTGGCATCATGATGGTTCACAACGGGCTGGATAAGTTCGCTGACATTGAGAGCTTTACTCACGGTTACGTTGAAGTCATTGGTCTGCCATTCCCAATCTTCTTCAGCTACCTCGCTGCATTGACTGAAACCGTAGCTGCTCCCTTAGTTGCGATCGGCTTTTTGACTCGTCCCGCTGCCTTCGGACTATTCGGCACAATGTGTGTTGCAATGTACCATCACATTCTGGTTGCTGGCTTGAATCTGCCGTATCTAGAACTATCCGCAATCTACGCAGCTAGCTTCCTCTTCTTCGTTGTGAATGGAGCAGGATTGTTCTCAACGGATGCTTTGATTGCAAACTGGTTAGATGCAAGCTCACTCTCGACTCAAGCAAAACAATTGATGCGATTGGAGAAAGCTTATCAAGCCCCTAGCGCTGAACAAAAGCAAGCGAACGTTGCAAATTCATAGTTAGCAGTCCGCATTAAATCAATGAAGTGGAGATAACCCTAAGTCATCTCCACTTTTTGTTTACGTTGTTTTTCAAAGACAGCGACTTAAAGTTAAGGAGAATAGAAGCGCGATCGCAACCAACAGATACATATAGCAATCCGGTTTGAGGGCGTTCCCGAATTTCACAACTCAAACCGGATTGCTATAGGATATTGCTTCATATTGCGATTCGATTTTTGAAGTAGTTCATGGAGTGGTAGAAGTCCGCTTTTTCAATCGGTGCAGCAATCGTTTCACTTTTTTGCTACTCCACCACAAAAGACCAACTATAAGTAAAAATGCTAGCAAAGGAATCGTCAACGCCAAGACCGAGAGAATCACAGCGCTGATAGATTCCATTGTTGCCATCACAGGACTCGCCAATCCGATCGTCATAGTGTTCGTGGCGAGACGAGTAAATGTGGTCATGCTATGAACAATTCCAGTCGAACCGCCGCCCCCGACGATCGCAAGCGTCCAGCGCAAAACAGGATCGACATCGGTTAGCGTTGCGGCGGCAACAAGTGTACCTGCTGCTAAAGCAAGTGGAGCCGCGATCGCATCCAGTAAGTTATTTAAGCCGGGAATGCAAAAGGAAAAACTTTCAACGATCGCAGCCGTGGCAAGTGCAATTAAAGCAGGTTCAGTTCCAATCCATTGCAGGCTTGGCGCTAAAGGAACATGACCAAAATTTGCTGCAAGACTCAGAACCAGCGGAGGAATAAAGACTCGAAATCCGCAGGCTGCACTTAATGTGATTCCCAGGGCAATGGAAATGAGAATGCTCATAGGTTTGCTCTAATCATTTTGCTCTGCTTTGAGAAGCGATCGCTTAAGCTGCTCAAGCTTCTGATTACAAACATCTAACTTGATCTTTAGTTGATCTGCTTGTTCCTCAAATCTCTTTTGATGCCCTAATGCCTCGTTTCTTAAATCTGGGTCGCCTTTCTCAGTTGCAAGTTCAACTCGTTTTTGCCAATCTAAAGCGTTTCCTTTCGCTGCCTCGTATTGTTCTACTAAACGATGTTTCGTAGCAATTTCTTCAGCGACCTGACGACGAAGCTCATACAACTGCTCCAAATGTTCTACCTTCTTGCTTTGAAGGGTAGGGTTTACGAAGACTCGACCAATATGTACTTCAAATTTTTTGCAAATCATCCAGCCGAAGGCAATACAAAACGCGATCGGGGCGATGAAAGATACGAGAACCGTCAACAGAAATAGAGGTACGTTATTGCCAAAGATTGCGATCGGGATCAACCAGAGCAATGGAGAGAGTGTGTAGTAGACCACTCCAAGTACTATGATTCCAGGAAGAAGATAAAGACCAAAAAGCAGTTTCTTCCAAGGATTCCTATTGTAGAAATAGCGATTCAATTCATGAACATAAACTGCGACGCACTGCCGATTGCTGTTACGATTGCCACTCAAAAAAGTGACTGTGTACCCTTCTCTTGCTTGAATGCCTTGAGTACCAAAGTTGTAAAGCTCTGCATAATCTTCGCTACCATCTTGCCGCGTGAACCAAATCACTTGCTGTAAGTGATTGGTTCTAACGTTGTTGTTAGTTGTCGTGATAGTTTTTTCTTTGATACGAATGACTCGCCCAGTAACGCAATCTAAAGTTGCACTCACTTTTAGTAGAATGGGAACTGGCTGCCAAGTAAATTGTATTAGGTTTGCCGGAATCGTGAATGGAGTAATAGGCTGATTCCATCTGGAAGAGGTAGTAGAGTGTGAAGACGCAGTAGAGTGTGAAGAAGTCTCTGATTTGTTTGAAGAAGTTGCTGATTTAAAGTAGCGCTCAACGAATTTCGCATAGTTCTCGACTTGAGTACGAGTTCCAGTAAATTGCTCACCATGAGCGATCGCGTTTCGCAAACTATTCATTCGTACAATCAAATCTCGATCGTGCTTACCTAATCCTTCGTATTCTTGCATCAAATCGAGAAGTTCTTTCCACTTGACCTCGCCGCGATCGCGAATTCTATTCTGTTGTTCGGTTGCAATGGCACGATTACCCGTAAGTACATTACGGAAGTAGTCTTCTAGTGCGCCATGAATTGATTGTAGTGCTAATCCTAGGGCATCGGGATCGTTGCCTGCTTTTGCAAGTTGGTCTAAACCGCGATCGAGCTTGTCTTGGGCAGATTGCATGATAATGACGTTTCAGATGATGGGCAAAATCGCTTGGTCAGGATTTGAAGATGCGAGAAAGAGTCGCTGCGATAGCAGTCCAAGCAGTATATTTGTTCATGGTTCAAAAAATTCCAGGGAACGATCGACATCAGCAAGCAGATTTTCCTTGCTTTTTTACTGTCTTTTTAAACTGATTTCACCGAAGGATTTCCGTCCCCGATGAGTGCATTCCCAAAAGCCTCCTAGTGTCTTATCTCCACTGTTATTAGAACAACGATCGCTCATCGTGATCCAACCTTAAAAGAAACAACGAAGGCGAAATGAAAAATATTCCGACATTTGTGTGATTTCTCAAGAATTCATCGGAATCACAGAAGCGATGGAACACGAATGCCTGCTAATTTCCAGGACAATCCATCGCGACGAAACACTAACTCAACTTTGTTTTTGGTCTGACCGTCGCTGCTAGTCTTGTTTGCGGTGGTAGAGACCACAAATGAATTGAAAGATTCATAGTTCATTTGGGTATTGGATAAGGCTTTCTCTAGGTCTGCTTGAGAAGGAGCAGTTTGATTCGCCGATTGGCTCGATTGCATCATCGCTTCTAGTCCTTCTGGTGAAACCATTGTATCGACCATAGAATTGACGTACTGCCCTGCCAGTGCCATTCCTAATGTTGCATAGGAATTTTGATTTTGCTTCCCTGCCTGTTGTAGGATTTGTGCCTGAATCGAGGCTTTCAAGCTACCTCTAACCGCAGGAAAATCAATCCGAGCAGACAGCGATCGAGCGTCTTTTTTGGATACGGCTTGCTGCATTTGATACACCGTAAGATGAGGCGAGAAATAAGAGGAGATGCCAAGCACTCCAGCAATGCTCGCGATTAGAAGTGAGAGATTGCGCTTATTACCAAGCAGTCGTGCTTTAAGAGTTTGCATGAGGGTAGTTTGGAAGTAGGTTAACATGAGTACTAGTTATGTTTCACCTGCTGGCTTCAAAAGTGGGACTTGGCTAACTGTTTGATTAACACAAGCTTGCAGTTTTTCTTGAAGCTGACGATAGTAATTGCTAGCTGCCTCACCAAATCCTCCAGCATTTAAATGCCGCACCAGAGACTGAACTAGCGGGGTTGCAATGCTGATTCCAAGCAGTGCATTCAAGCCAGCGACAACCGCAGGCGCAGCAAGTAAAGCTCCTAACTCCGGAAGTAACGCACAAACAGCAATCAAAGTTACAAACACGATCGGAGTGCTGATCCCAACTCGTTTCGCCGTGTCTAAGACGAGCGATCGGTATTCCTGAACGGTGATGTCTCCACGATAGAGATCGAGCGAGTAAGAGAGCGCAACCACAGTGACTTGAGTTAACGTTGCAGTGAGCGTTACATCGAATCCCAATTTCGCGATCGCACCAGAGTTTTCGACAATCGATTCGATCGCATTGCTAATCCGAATGTAGAGTTGCTCTCCACCTGTCATGATCGCATTACCACGAATTCCTCCAGCCTCAATTGTTTCCCACATGATGTTGTTGGGCGTTGCGGCTCCACCCTTAGAATGCGGAACAATATGACTTCCATGCTTCCACAAATCTGGATTGTCGTTGTACAAGAAGCGTTCGAGTGCCCCTTTATAGTCTTCACCCAGCTTAGATGTGGTTGGAATTTTATCGAACATTTCCATTGCTTCCGCACCCGATCGTTGCCCCTGATCGTGCATTCCTGCGTTTTGCATTTTGCGGGCGATCTTTGGCATCTCTTGAGCCAGTTCTTCAAAGGTTTTGGGTAAATCTTTGAGGGCGTTAGCAATAGTCACGCTAGCAACTCCAAGACTGGTAGTTGTAGCGCTGATTCGTTCGATCGCGACATCCTTGACCAGAGATCCTTTGGAAATTGCAGCTTTGGAAGTTGCTTTAACTTCATCTAGAGCTTCAATAGCTTTGCTCATCGCCCCCTGAGAGCTAATTTGTGCAAATTCTTGCAGTTCTTTCACTCTTTTTTGCAGATCCATCGATATGTAGCTCCAAATAGCAATAGGTCTCAGTTGTTAATCAAATTTAGGGAAAGCGATCGCAATCCAAGCTGTATATTTGTTTATCGTTCAAAAAACTGAAGCACGATTGCTATCAGCAAGCAAATTTATTTGACTCTTGTGGAATTGCTTTGCGGTGGACAATCGTTAGGATTAGTCGGATTAGAAGCTTGAGAACCACCAATAGTCACATTACGAAATTGAACTTTTCCAGTAGACTTAAAGTAGTCCTTAAAACTGTAACCAACCTCAATAACCGATAACTGTGCCATTCCTGAAGGGATTTCAAAACTCAGGCTACCTTTCGCTGGGACACCACTGATTAGGACTGTTTTCGCGCTACCGCTAGTTACGGACGACTTGCCGATTGAACTAATCTCGGCACCATATTCATTTCCAGAAGTGTCGAAGGTTCGTGACAGTGGTATTCCGCCGTAGCCAGTATAGTTAGAGTGCAGCCAAACTTCATCATCTTCCTTTCCAATATTTGTAACTGTTATATTGCAAACGACAGTCTTTTGTTTTACTCTTCAACAGCCCTGAAGCTCAAACCTCAGATCATTATCTTCGACGATATTTGATCTTCGATTCAATTGCTGTGCGACCAAAGAACTCGCATTCACGGAGCGCAGGTTTGAAACGGTGATGGTTGCCGCGATCGCTCCTGCACCAAACATCACGATCGACAACGTCAAACTTTTAATTGATCTCAGTCCTGGATACATATAGATCCTCCATTTATCAGGAGCGTTAGGAACAACGATCACTCATCGTGATTCAGCTTCAAGAGAAACAACGAAGGCGAAATCAAAAATATTCCAACGTTTGTGTTATTTTCCAAAAATCTTCTTCGTTCGATCAGGTTAAAACCCTTTGGTATGTTATGTTTTTCGCGATCGTTTGCCCTTAACTCAATCACATTCAATCGCTGAATTTGATTGGCGAAATAACTTAAGTCACTCTTGTTTTTCGTGAAATTACGCAAGCTAATCATGCCTATTCTTTCACCTGTTCCCAGCTCTATCATGAATATCAACAGCTTTGAGCATCTATTGAGTGATAAACAGCATCTACGACGGATTGAAGCGATCGCTAAAAAAAGAACTCAAGGCACATCCGTATGCTGGGAAGATGCAGTGCAGATAGCAAATATAAAGTTATTACAAGCTGTCAGATCAGGAAAGTTTCGGGATGGAGAGATAGAAAAGTTTTTTCGATGGGCAATGAGCGTGGCAAAAAACGAAATTATCGACTTTATTCGCAAAGAAAAACGCTACAGTCCAATCAGTTTAGATCAATCAATATATGGGACAGAATTAACGATTTTAGAGAGTCTTCCGGGTGAAGCTAATCCGTTAGATGCGATCGAAATTGCTGATCTGACTCTAAGCGCGATCGAAGCTCTTAAAAGGATCGATCGACAATTTCCAGAGAAACACTATCGGCATCTCTGTGTTGGTCAAGCGAATGGACAAACTCAAGCTCAACTTGCAGCGGAATTAGGCATTACTCAAAGTGCCGTCTCGAAACGCATGACAGAGTTAGCCGCACTGGTTGATGAAGCGCTAGCACTTGGACTCTTCTCCGCCAAAGCAATCAAACAGCATCAACAGAAGTCTCGGCAACCGAAATCCGCTCGAAAACGCTCTGATTCTCAGTGGTAGAACTTTTCAAATAGGTTCTGGAATATTTTGTAATCAAGCCTCGTTATCTATCTATAAGGGTTATAGATACCGCAACGGATTCTTCTTAGAAAGTTAATTCTGTTTGTCATAATTTACAGTTAAACTTCGTTATGAGGAATAGATGGCATTGAAAATTGCTACCGTTGCTCAGAATCCTAAAATTATGTGTGCAAATACCAGAAAATCATCTATCTCAAAATTTCGCATTCCACAGCCTGGGGAGATCTGGCAACTGACCCGATCGCTCAACAGCCCAATTGAGTTTCCAGAGGCGCGATCGCTCTACTCCAAGGTGGCGCTAGAGTTTTTAGAGCAACCGCGATCGCGCTACGTGATGATTGTTCGAGAGCCTGAATCTGAGCAAGTTACAGTGATGGTTCTCTCGGACGAAACCCAATACATTAGCAATATTGATTTACTGATTCCAGCACATCTATCCAGGTTGGCTCAAGATTTACTTGCTGAAACTTGGAATGTTCTACCGATGTTAACGGGTCATCTCGATCATGCAGTCGGCAAGCGGTTATCCAGACCCCTTTATGATGTCTTGCTTGATGTCGGCGATCGCTATTATGGACTCACCGAGTCTCAACCCGACTCATCAGAGATTCAGAAAATGGGTCTTAACATCGGGTCACGTTCAACCCAAGAATCAGAGGTGCAGGAATTTCATCAGCGCGAACAAGCTTGGAATGAGGTTCTGAGTGTCCCGCTATCTCTCTATCAAACGCATCTCAATGCAGTGAAATACTCTAATGCTCTGATCATTGAAGCGATGCAGCTTGAGCAACTTCAGATTGAGCAATCTCCTCCAATTCAATTAAAACAATGGCTTCAGGGTCTTTTTGAACCCTATTGGCAAGCGGTTTCTTCAGGCTATCAAACAGCACCTCTTGCGATCGCAACTCGAACCAAAACAGCAGATCCCAATGAGATTCCGACACTGCTCGATCAGCTTGAATCGACAACAAACGAACATCAGCGACATCGTGTTCTGAGACGCTTAGGAGAAGTCGCGATCGGGAATGAAGCTGCAATTCGAGCAATCGTTCAGTTATTGCAAACCACGACGAATGATGAGACATTGTGGAGTACGATCGAGAGCTTACGGTTGATTGATCCAAACAATCCCGCGATCGGAGTCCGACGAATGCGGCAGATCGATTGGGGCGTTCAAATCGGTAGACAAGCGATCGCGTTTGTCGTTTCTCTGGTTCCCAGAGCCGATCAGCGAACCAGCATTTTGCTACAAGCGTATTCGATGGATCAAACCTGCTATCTACCCCTAGATCTGAAGCTGATTTTACTGGGTAAATCTGGAGAGCCGTTGCGCGAAGTCAAAGCGCGATCGACCGATGTTTGTATTCAACTTAAACTGAGCGGCGAAATGGGCGAGTCGTTTAGTGTCTGTCTTCAGCTTGGTTCAGCCAGTATCGTCGAAGATTTCGTACTTTGATTTCCTACTCTAAAGACTGTAGAAAGCGTATCCTGCTCATGCGTGACTCTGTTCTCAAATGCTCTTGTGATCGCTCCTTCAAACAGCAAGATTTGACCGGAGCCGATTTTCGCAATACTGATATCCGCAGTGCTAATTTTTCTAATGCAGTCCTGATCAGTGCTGACTTTACCGAAGCGAGAGCGGGACTATCTCAAAAGTGGATTGTGATTCACATTCTGATGTCCACGATCGCATCTGTTTTAAGTGGTGGCATCATCGGCTACTATGGCAACTGGTGTGCATTGTACTTTAATCCCAACTACCTACAAGAATTCTCGCTGTTGCCTGGAATGGCGATTTTGGCACTTGCAGCAACTTCGATCGGGATCACGGCTCGATACGGAAGCACGATCGCGACTGTAGGAATCGTTTCGGTCACAAGCATGATCGCAGGCGTAGTCACGATTTTGCTATCTACGCTGATGATGAATGTAAGTTTGTCGCGCACGATCGCGATTGCAGTTGCAGTTGCAGTTTCGGGTGCAAGTACTGCCTCGAATGCGTGCTTACTGAGTCTCTTTTTTGCAGTCGCAGCCGCAATTTCTCCGATCTTAGAAGGAATTGCGATCGTGCTTTCGACAATGATTGGGG
>JADEXW010000104.1 GCA_015206935.1 Pseudanabaenaceae cyanobacterium LEGE 13415
CTAGCGTTTTGAACTCAATCACGTTATCGTTGTTCATGGTGTATTCCTGGTCTGATATTTTTGTTGCTTTCAGCAGGATACGCCTTTTTTCTCCTTATTTTTCATACACCAGATTCAACCATAACCCGCTAGCAATTGAAAGTTATAAGCGATCGGTTGGTTACTGTTACCTTGCAGGGCAAGAATATAGATGCCAGTCGTCGGTAAAACGAATTCACGATCGCTTGATAATGCAGCTCCGCTATCTGCAACAACCTGATTTCCTGGAGCAATGACTTGCCAATAACCAGCAGAACTCGCCAAGTTTGAATCGAGATAAATTCTGGTGCCAGCAGTTCCTTCAAATCGATATAGATGGGCTGCCATTCCTGGATTCAAAATACCTTGACGCGACGGAGCTTCGGCTGGACTCAACGTTTCTGTCACTTCAGCATTGAGTAAATTAAAGCTATAGCGACCCTGCGTCTCCCCATATCCGTCGATGAGGACTTCATAAATGCCGTTCTCAGTCAGGGTATAAATCAACTCATTTGCAGAAAGTTCATGAATTCCTCGGTTAGCAATGTATTTGCGCCCTCCGGGTCCAATAAGGCTAACTTTCAAACCGTCTTGCCAATCGTAGTAGAACTCTCCCTGGGTTAAACCATCGAAGAAAAGTCTCTGCCCAATCGTTCCACTGAAACGGTAGATGTGTCGTTCACCTTTTTCGACAATTTCCGCTTGAATTGGTCTTCCTAGCGTGAGTGATTCTACTTTCGTTTCTGGAGTAATAATTTGGAACTGATAATCGATCGTCCTGGTGATGCTAGCTTGTCCACGGATCGCCAAGGCGTACTCACCATCGCGCTCAATAACGATTTCATTATCTAATCTCGATTGAGCAAAAGTGGCAATCGGACGATTGCTGGCATCATAGAGCATCCAGTCAAAATCAGTGGCATAACTGGGCAGATCAAAGAACAGCCTCTGTCCCTTAGTCGCATTAAATCGAAAAACATCATCTTCAGATCCAGGTGCAAGGGTACCTCGAATTACAGTGTCAAAATCTGCGATCGGAGTTTCTGCTAAATCGATCAAACTAAATCCGTAGTTTCCAGTCTGATCGGCTGTGGCATCAACGACAACGCGATAAGTTCCCCTTTCAACGAACGTAACGATTTGATTTGTTGAAAACTTGGTTTTGTCTAGCACAACACGACCACTGGGGCTAATGATGCTAAACTGCCATGCGTTTGCATCGCCAGTGAACTGGATCGGATCAAAGTAAAGCCGCTGCCCAATCTCGCCCGTGAAAGTAAATTGATTCTGTTCGCCCGGATTTCGTAAACGACCAAGAACTGTGTCTCCAAACACCGAGACTGAGGGCGGTGTCCAGGTGACTTTACCCGTTCCTGGATCAACTTTCATGCCATCAGGACCAAGCGCCAAGCTGTACGTCAAGTCATCTTGGTCAGGGTCGATCGCATCTGCGTCATATTCATACAGTTCATTGATTGCAGCATCAACCACAGGTGTGCTAGTGAATCTAGGTGGTCGGTTAGGAGGTGCTTCGATGACTGAGAGTGAAAAGGACTGTTCGACGATGCCGCCACGCTGATCGCTGACCCGCACTCGAACTTGATGATTTCCAACATCTCCACCTTGACCAATTCGATTGACTTTTGTTACCCAATGAATCACACCAGTATTGACATCGATCGTCATGCCTACTGGTGCTGACAACAGCGAGTATACCAATTTGTCGTTGTTCGGATCAGTCGCTCTTACTGCGTAGCGATAAGTCTGTCCACCAATCACCTCTAGAACTGGCTGGGATTGAACGATCGGGTCGCGATTCAGTTGCGCCAGGACAACAAGTTCATAAGTGAACTGAACGCCATTCGGATTGTAAAAAACTAAGTCGCGATCGCCCGTCAACTCTGATGGATTGAACTTACCATCTGCGACTAAATGACTGAAATCATAGTAAGGCAATCCTTCGGGAGTAAAGCCATCGGAATTTCTCACGAGTACCGATGGATTGCTCAAACGTGACACCGCAACGAGGAGTGGAGCATCAACGCTATAGGTTCCATTATTCTTGACGGCTACAGTCGTGTACAGTAACTTATTTGCTGCATCAAAGGAAGTTTGATCGTACTGAATCGTCATACTCGACGATACATCTTCCATCACATTGAAGTTCGGCAATCGGGACGAGTTCGGATTCGATGCCCCACTGTAGCCAATCACAGGTGGCAAAGCGTTCGTTGGCGCATCGATTAATTGAAGATCACGAATCCGCACCTGAGTCGCCGTATCTTGGTCATTATTGACCAATCGGAAGACCAGCGTTGCCTCGGTATTCTTTGGAATGCCTGTCAGATTTAGAGTAACCGTCTTCGTTGCACTGTCATAGGTCGCACCAGCACCGAGTGCAACCGCTTCGCCTTCGGTCCAGTTGAAGAAGACATCGCGATCAACTGCCATTGCAGGCACAAGCGATCGACCTTCTGCATCGACTAATGCGACTTCAAAGGCATCATTGATGAAGTCTTTCGTTGTATCAAAACTGGGGTCGATCGTAAATTTGAGCAGCGTTGGACGATCCACGGTAAAGGAGACCGATTGTGAGGTGCGGAAGTTCGTCCCTTCTCGCAGCACCACATCAACTCCAAGCAAATAAGTTTGTGTTGAGGACAATCCGCCTGCATCCGTCACTGTTAGATTAACGGCATAAAGTCCAGCCTGACTCGCTGAAGGCGTTCCAGACAATGTTGCTGTGCCATTGCCGTTATCGGTTAACGTCAACCAACCGGGCAGATTTTTGGCAGCAATGATGCGATCTCCGTTTTCAGGATCAACTGTTGTGATCGTATAGGTGTAGGGAATCCCTGCTTCTGCATTGATAATCGGCGTACTGGTAAAGACTGGGCGCTCATTGATATCGCTCAACCGAACAGTCAGCACTTTGTCAAAGAACAGATTCGGTTTGCCATTATCGGTTGTGCGAACTTTAACGGTGTAGCTTGTTGCCGCTTCGTAATCCAGAATTGCTCCCGGCGCGACTCGCAGTTCGTTGCCAATCAGTTGAAATCGTCCATTTGAGTTATCGACCAGCGTGTATTGGTGCTGATCCCCGGCATCCAGGTCGATCGTGCTGAGTGTTCCCACTAAAACGCCTGCCGCACTATTTTCAGGAATTGTGTCTCGACTCAGTAGAATATCGGTCGGGGCTTGATTTGAATCTAAGCGTTTAATGGTGAGCGGCGTGGTTGCTCGATTGCCTGCAATATCCTCAGCCTCGAACGTAAACGCATTCTCTCCCAACGCCAGCGCTACATTTTCAAATACGAAGCGTCCAGCAGCATCAGCGATTGCGGTGGCTCCCGTTTGCATTAATTTGACGATCGCACCCGCTTCTACCTGACCTGATAAACTCACCACAGAAGAAATGGTTTGACCGTCTCCAACCGGAGCCGAATCAAACGCCGGATCAAGCGTCACCGATAATACGAGTGAAGTATCGAGAACAAAACTGACCTCGAAGATCTGAGAGACATTGTTGTATTGGTCTACCGCTTGGAGATAAACGGTGTGTGCCCCGTCAGAGAGAGTACCCCCCAGGATTTGTTCTAACCGAGTCCGATCGAGCGTGAAGCGTCCTCCTGCATCCACCGCAGCCAAAACGTTGACGGTCGGATTCGCATCATTCACACTCGCTCGGAATGCCACAATCTGGCTCGCATCGAGCAACGTTCCGGTAATTGTCGGATCACTCGTAATGCGATCGGCATTTGTCGTCCCACCGATTGCTGTGTCGTTCAGCAGGGTCGCCGTTCCCAGCGGTGCATCGGTATCCAGGGCAACGGTGACATTGAACGTATGGGTGCTGATATTGCCTGCGATATCGATCGCCAAGATCGTTAAGGTCTGCGCTCCATTGCCAATGCCTGCAAACTCTAATGCCTGATCAAAGGCTCCCGCTGCATCTGCATTGATCGAGATCGGTTGACCATTCGTCCAACGATACAAAATTTGTGCGATCGCAGACCCTGTTCCATTGATGATGCCGCTCAATCTTGCGCCATTGGTCAACGGGGCAGCATCGATCGCTTGATTCAAGGTCAGGGTGGGAAGAACCGAATCCACGGTCACGACAAATTCCTGGGATGGAACACTGACATTGCCAGCGATATCAGTTGCGATCGCCGTTAACGTATGCACTCCATTTGCAAGCGCACTCGTTGTGATCTGCCAGGTTCCCTGTTCGGTTGCAGTCGTTTGCCCAACCAGCGTTGTGCCTTCAAACAATTGCACTCGTGCGTTTGGTTCTGCACGTCCGGTAATGGTCGGCGTTGCAATCCGTGTAATCCGATCGCTGCCACTTGTTCCCGTATCACTGCTGGCAGTCAGTTGCAGATTTTTTGGCGCTTCGACGATCGTATCGAGCGTGAAACCCAATCCAAACAAACTAACGTTGCCAAACTCATCTTTTGCTTGAAGTTGCAGCGTGTAAGTGCCATCGGGAACCACAGCACCATAAATTAGATTTAATTGGCTCCGAGTCAGGGTAAAACTGCCATCCGCTTGTCGCTGCGCCAGGATATTAACCCAAGGTGCAATATTGCTAAATCGAGCTTGAAACTCAACGATCGTATTGGTATCCCGAACCGTTCCAGAAATCGTCGGATCAAAGGTAATGACATCTTGATTCGTTTGATTATCCGGTGCAGTGTCGCGAACTAGATTGCCCGTAATTACAGGTGCTTCTTGATCAACCGCAACAATGACATTCAGTTGTGTTGTTCTAACATTGCCTGCCACATCTGTGGTGACGATCGTGAGAATGCGATTACCGTTTGCAATTCCCGTCAGATCAAAAGCTTGATCAAATCGTCCAGTTGCATCGAGAACAATTGCTCGTTCAACTCCACCGTTAAAGAAATACGTCGCCGACGCGATCGCACTTCCGGTTCCATCGAGACTTCCAGTTAGCTTCGAGACTTGAGTAATCGGCGTTGTCGTAGAAGTCGTTAAGCTTAAAGTTGGAAGTACCGCATCAATGACGATCGTCAGCGGACTCGATGCTGCACTCACATTCCCCGCCGCATCGGTTGCGGTTGCGGTTAACCGATGCGTTCCATTGCTCAACGCAGTCGTCGCCACTTGCCAACTTCCGTTCGCATTGGTTGTGGTTTCACCGATCAGAACGGTTTCACGATACAGTTTGACGATCGTGCCTGCTTCAGCCTGTCCTGCAATAATCGGAGAAGTTTGATTGGTGATGTCGTCTTGATTGCTCTGTCCGCTATCGCTCCCAGGAATGAGATCGAGATTGATCGGTGCATCGACTTTCGTATCGATCGTCACGAGCAATGGAACTGACGGTAAGCTCACATTCCCGGCAGCATCCTCAGCCGTCGTCGTAAAGCTATATTGTCCATCATTCAGGGGTGCAACTTGAAACGCCCAAGCTCCCGTTTCTGTTGAGATCGCTTGCCCGATCAGTTGATTATTTTGGTAGAGCCGCACGATCGCGCCTGCTTCTGCCGTTCCTTCCAACGTGGGACGGCTTGTATTTGTCAGGTTGTCCGTGTTACTGCGTCCACTATCACTCGCAGCAATTAAATCTGGACTTGAAATCGTCGGTGCTTTCGTGTCGAGCGTAAACGTCAGTTCAAAAATCGCAGACGCATTTCCCGCTTGGTCGATCGCTTGCAGTTTTAAGGTATGGACTCCATCAACTAGAGCGCCGCCGTTGATTTGCTCTAACTGCGATCGCGTTAATCGGAATGTGCCGTCGATTTGGCGTTGCGGTAGGATGCTGACAAAGTTCGCTGGAGTCATCGCATCGAGTCCAGCTCTGAATTGTGCGACCGAAATGTTATCGGAAACTTGACCGACGATCATGGCATCAAAAGTCAACCGATCTGTATTTGTCGTGCTACTCGGTGCAGTATCGCGCTCTAACCGCGCCGTGATAGTCGGAGCAATTTGGTCGATCGCGACCACGCTGGAACGACCATTAAAGGTAATATCTCCTTTGACTTGAATCGAACCGTAGAGCGAAGACGTGCCATTGAACGTAAAGTTCTGAGCCGCAATAAAGTTACCACGAGTATTCGTAGCACCGTTGTAGAGAATATTGCCTTGGCTAATAACTCTTAGATTCTGGGTCGCATCAAAAGTCTTCGTTGCCCCGTTGAACGCAATGTCACCGCTATTGTTTGCCAGCAGTGTCGTTCCATCAAAACGTGCGCCTCCAGCAGTACTGATACCGCCAGATGCAAAGGCAGCGAGATTTTTAGCTTGCACATTGCTTAAATCGATCGTGCCTGCATTCGCGACCAGCACCACATTATCGAGCGATTGATTGTTCCCGATCGTCAGGTTTCCGTTTTCGACAATGATCACCATATTGCTGAAGGTGACATTGTTCGGAATGTTCAAACTGCCATTCACCACTCGAACCACACGCGGCTGAGTGGCGGTTCCACTGGTCGGAAAGAGACGGCTCCAGTCCTGTGCATTCTTGAGCGAATTCTGTCTGGCATCGAAGGTTACGGTGGTCGTGCCCGTGGGAATGCGACGATCGAGTTCTTGTTGACGCAGATCCGCATAAACGGGAACGGCGACCGTTTGACGCGGTGCAACCGGGGGCGGAATCAATCCTGCATATCGATTGGAACCATTGACGCTACTACTTCCCGCATTCGGTCCGACACTGACCGCATAAGGACGCAGAACAGATCTACCCTGACTATCCGTGATCGCACTACCATCCACACGACGTTGTGCAGCAAGCTCAGTGTTGCCGTTGAGGTTGAAGCCATTTCCGGCATAGATAAACACATCATCGGTGAGGTCATTGGCAACCCCGTCAAAATCACTGTTTCCATTCGTCGTGACGCGACCTTCAGCAACGATCGAGAATGTGGGGAGTGGTGCAGGTGCTGGAGTGGTCACCGTAGTCGTCGTTGTAGAACGATTTCCGGTTAACGGATCGATCGTGCTGCTATTGCCAATGGGAACGGTTGCGGCTGTATTGTTCGCAAGCGGTGGTAAAAACCAATCGGGCGTGACACTTCTCCCGATGATAACCTCCGCAGGCGTGGGTGTAATCGGTGTGAGGGTCGGAGTTGGGGCTGCCAAGCCGTTATTCGGTTGTGTCGATTGAATCCCCAAATTTGCTACACCATCGAGCAAGGATGCGTCTTGCAGAAACGGTTTAGCAAATACGTCTTGGCTGTTTTGTCCCAGAATTTGATCCGACGAACTCATAACACTATGCGACGGTAAATATGTACAAAAGAAAGTGCCGATTCCAACCGAAATCAGCGCCGTTTAACTCGAAGTTGCAATGCTCATCACACAACATTGCGCCAGATTTTCATCGGCACGTTAGTGTTGGGTGCGATCACGAATTCTGACCGAACGGCTAAACAAAAAAATGTTGAAGTCACAGCAGTGAAGGTTTTGCGATCGTACAAACCGCGCAACTCACTGCTCGCGAGAAATTTGAGTTAAGCAAATACAGGCAGCAATGCAGGGGCTGCGGTGACAGTCGCTAAGAACTTTTCGTTGATTAAGCTAGTAAAGAAATCGGAATCTGCGGACGATCGTTCTAAATGCTGCAACATTGAAGTACGACAAGCTTCAGCGCTGTCACCCTCGACGCTGTAGCTGAAGTTGCCAGAGAAAACAATTACAGGCGTAAAGCTATCGTTTTCACCCCGCAGACTCGCCTCGCTGATTGTCAGATTTAGTTGACTCTGCTCCAGCGTGTAGGTCAAGCTGAGACGACTCCGCATCGGTGTGGTACCGACATTCTGCCATGCACCCGGAGTGAGCAATGTTTGCGTCAGATAGTTTCGGGTCGCTTCTTCAGTGTCGTCAATTTGAGCATGACCCAACGGATTAAATCCAAACGCTTCGATCTTCAAGTTCGGGAGCGCTTGCACAAATTGACGCGCGAGTTGTGCAGCACGATAATCTGAAGCTGCTTTGTTGGCGATCACTTCAGTAAACAGAATTCGATTCGGCTGTGCGGTGATCGTGACACCGTTCTGATAGCTCAGTTGCACGAGTTGCGGTGTGTAGATCGGCTCGCGGGCGAGTTCCCAGTCCATTGGAATCACACCACTGTAGCGGCAAAATTCTTCGTTGACGATCGCTGGATTTAGCGGTTGGTCGCTGCTGGGAACCAGCACAAAGGTCTGCTCTTGAGGCTGAAAGATAGAAGACATAAGAATTTTGCGACAGGTGTGAATTTAAGAATCATCAAGCTGAGGTACAGCGGTTGAATCGACTGGACTTCAGCTTTCCTTAAGGTTAACCAACGGTACTTCTAAAGAAAGAGGGAGAACCTACGGAAGTTCTAGGATTTCCATACGGAAATTGAGCAACCGTACCGTCTCAGTTTTATGAAGCAATGATGAAGATGTAGCTCAAACTCATTCGGAATTACTCAAGCAAAAAAGCGAAACGGTGACGATATAACGATTGCGCCGATCTTGACGGGTTCGTAGAATTGCGTAACACGACCCCTCGAAGAATTACGGTGACGCTCAATTGCAATTCCTGTTAAGAGTGGCAAAGAATGCTTCATCTTTCAAAATAAACGCTCATCTCGTTCGTGGTATGCGACGCAACTAACATAGCAATTCACGCCCTAATGTGAGACCGAGATGCAGAACAATCACGATCGGTCAGCCGTTCAGTTCCGTCTAGATGGAGTAATCCACACCTCTGATTCATAAAACAGTCCGGATTGCTGCAATTGGAATCCACCCAGCAATAGTCCTAGCCAGACTTCGACCCACGGCATCTCAAGGTGCTGCCAAAGCTCGTGCATTGGAATCGAATGTCCAATCTCTTGATCCTGCAACCATTGATGAATCATCGCTGACCATGCGGCAACATCCTCTTCACCCGCTAACGCCCGTACCATGTCTGCTGCACTCTGCTCTCGCTCCATCTCATCGAGCATCTGAACAATTGCAGCAGGCTCGACTTCTCCCACAATCGAATCGGTCGGTGCTAACTTTACTTTGATCGATCGTCGTCGGGTCGATTTCGGTTGCTCCACGAACGCATCGAGGTTCACTGTCATTGATTGTCGCACCCACGCATCCACTAGCGCCATCTCGATCGTCGGAGCTTCTAACTCAACTTCAGAATGTGCAGCTTCCCAGTCTGAGATTAGCAACGTGGAGCGCAATCGAATGATTTCTGCCATCTGCTCGATCGCATGACCTGCGATCGCTAACTGTTGCGCTTGGGGTAAGGGTTCGATCGCTTTCTCCAACATCGACCACAGCAACTCAAAGTTCACTGACCGAGGTGCTTCGGTTGCTTCTTCAAGTTCCTGCCAAAGTTCAATCGGCTGGGATGGCATCTTTTACCCCTACTGTCGTGAATCAGGTTGAAACGGAGAAACAATTGGACAGTCACAAATATGACGATGAATCTTTGCCGCAAACTTATAGAACGGTCTGCCCTCATTGTAGGTCTTGGCAAACTGTTGCGTGAACGCTTCGAGGATTTGCGGAAATAACGCTGTCACCTTATCACCCCGCATTCCTAAACAGACGATCGGTTCAATCTCAGCTTGCTTTTGTGTTCCCACCCAGAGTTCAGATGAGATCGCGTGAATTGGTGTATCGTCGCGGAATTGCTCTGGCTGTTCGCTGTAGATAATCAACACCACAGTCGCGATCGTAGGCACATTGATCGAGAAGTGAATCAGATCGTCCGTCGAATCTTGCACCCGTCGTTGCACCACTCTCTTAGCATTACGATCGCTGCGATGTCTGTAATGCGATCGCCGTTTTTTACAGCGTTCAGCATCCCAGCAACCATCGCCTTCTGCTCCATGCAACTGTTGCGCTTCGTCGGCGGTGAGCGCAGCACAGGCTAAACATTTGCGGTTTACAGATCGTGCCATAAACTATTCCAACGATCATGTCTCATCCAATCGATTTCTACATCGCTTAAAATCGTAACCCTTCAAAGAAAGTAGCGGTGGCATTACGCCGGATGTGAAGAATGCGAGCAATCTGCACTGTCTCTTCAGCAATTCGGTAAAAAATGTAGTGCTGTCCAACGCGGTAGCGGTAAAAACCTGGTTTGATATCATCCCGCCGACTGCCTAATGCGGGCATCTCGACTAAGCGATCAAACGTGTTCTCCAGTAAGTCAGCATATTGATTAAACTGATCGACTCCCCACTGCTCCAGCGTGAATGCAAGGATTTCCCGGTAATCCAGTTCTGCTTGCTCCGATAGCCAATATCCCTGCATATCTTCTATGCGCTGACCTGACCTTTGCGCTGCTCATAGTTTGCCAAAACTTCCGCTCTAATTTCAGCCGGAGACAACCGAGAAAATTGACCTCGATCGAGTTGCTCCGCTCCGATCGCGACTTCCTGTCGCATCCATTCGAGCCGTTCGGGTGATTCCTGCTCCGATTCACCCAGGGTGCGCCCGATCATTTGTGCCAAAGCTTCTTCGATCACATGCGCCGGATCGTCGTACCCTTGCTCCATAAGGAGCGTCAGATATTGATCGGCAGTCGTTGTCAGAGGAACTTGGTGCATTAGAACATCCTCAACTTTTACCCTTAATTCTACTCGTTATTCAATGAACAATACAGAGAACGACTGAACATGCTGCTCAACTCAGCAAGGGATGGTAAGTGAGATCGATCCCCATGTCGTTTAAACCATAATTTGACCACCGCTAAAGCATAATTTGACCGCAATAAGCTCCGAAACCTTGATTACTGGGTTTGAGGTTTGATGTCTCTAGCAATGCTGAGGCTTCCAAAAGGGAGAATTTAAACCATATTCTGACCAAAAATTGCAATGGTTCGACAGTACGTGCTGCCATCTGATCATCAAGGATTTTCGGAAGCTTCAACCTTATACCATAGTCTGAACGAACGCTAAATCGATGCAGCTAATTTGCCTGCCTCCCTGAAATTTATCCCAGTCGATCGCACTTTAAACCATATTCTGACCAAGACGGTCAAGAAATGCTTTAAACGACACCCCAATATAGTACATTTGTATAGAAGTTTCTGAGATTTAAGCTAGTCAGACTTTAGTAAGACCCAGATATTGCTCCCATATCTTACACGGCAGTCATGGTACATTTGATTTGAAACTATAACTTGAGCCAAAAAAGAGGCGCGATGTCTGCCAATTTCAATCCCCTTATTCGGATAGTAGTCTCAAATTCAGAAGCACAATTAAAGGAACCGAACGTTAGTCGATCGCCAGCTCGCTCAGAGGTACTGCGAACTGAGATTCCAGATTTGCGTCTGGAGCGCATCAAGGAGTTTTTGCAGGCAAGTAATCTCGCACCGAATAGTCAGAAAGCTTATCGCATCGAGCTAGAGCGCTTCGTCGCTTGGAGCAGTAAAGCGTGGATCGATGTCACACCGAGAGAGATTGCTCAGTTTAAGCAGTACCTTGTGAAAGACTGCACGACTCGGCAAGGCAAGCCCTTGTCTCCGGCTGCCATTAATCAGGCGCTGACGGCACTCAAAAGCTTTTATCGCTGGTTCCAGTTGGCAGGATACATGGAGATTACGGCGGTTTTGCCCACGGCTGCGGTGAAGTTTCAGAAGTTGGGAAAACCTCTTATTGCCCGACAATAGTATTGGCACAACCGACAATTGCATTGCCCATTCCAAACTTTCAAAGTGAGAGATCAGCTTCTCATTTGCAAACCGGATCAGATCGAAGCAATCAATACAACAAATCTGATC
>JADEXW010000574.1 GCA_015206935.1 Pseudanabaenaceae cyanobacterium LEGE 13415
CCAGCGGACTTAATGGGATTGCCGAATGTAGGGCGAATTGGGGTCGGATTGCCAGCGGACTTAGTGTTATTTAAGGCGCGGAATTATCGGGAGTTGTTGTCTCGATCGCAGCACGATCGCATTGTTCTGAGAGATGGGAAAGCGATCGATACCACCTTACCGAGCTATGCCGAACTCGATGATTTACTCGAAAAATAGGATATAGAATAGATTCAGGCTCATCAAGATTTGGATGTAGCAAATGACAGAACAACAGCAAATTCTTCAATATATTGAAGCGCTTCCGGGTGAATCGGTAAAAGCGATCGTGCAGGAATGGGTAAAACAACCACACCCGACCTTAGACGATGTGCGACAACTTGCAGAAGCCGCACATCGCAGCAAAGATATTGATAACACAGTTGGATTTCCGAATGTGACCGAAGACGAAATCCTAGAAGAATGTGAAACTCGTCTGAAACAATATTCCCAGACTCAGCGTGGCGTTCCTCATGAGCAAGTGGCGAGGTGGCTTCATAGCCTTAGTAGTGAGCATCCATTGCCATGTCCCAAGTCGTCTGGTTAGAACAAGCTATCAACGACATTCAGAGACATACTGAAGCTTTACAACAGAGCGCACCAGATACAGTTAGCGAGTTTGCTGATGCGATTGTCAATGCTGGAAATAGTTTTGCTACTTTTCCAAAGCGATATCCATTCGTGCGTCAGAATTCGGTGATTAGAAGAATGCCTGTTCCGTTTGGCAAATACGGCTATTGTCTCTACTATGTTGTGAGTGATGATGACGTGCTGATTCTACAGGGAATGCACGGGCGAGAACCTAGCCCTTATTGATGCAATCTGCATAATGTTCAAATTTATCGGTAAACTTGTTAGACTAATCGGATTTTTGGAATATGGGTATTCAAGCGACTCGCGGAACGCGGGACATTCTGCCGGAAGAAATCGGCAACTGGCAACGAATTGAAGCGATCGCTCGTGACATCTTGGCGCGTGCTGCTTATCAGGAAATTCGCACGCCAATTTTTGAGCAGACCGATTTATTTGAACGTGGCATCGGAGAAACAACCGATGTCGTTGGAAAAGAGATGTATACGTTTAAGGATCGGGGCGATCGATCCATTACGCTCAGACCCGAAGGAACAGCGGGTGTTGTGCGAGCGTATATCGAACACGGAATGCAGGCTCAAGGCGGCGTTGCGCGATTGTGGTATACGGGGGCAATGTTTCGCTATGAGCGCCCTCAAGCAGGTCGGCAGCGGCAATTTCATCAATTAGGAGTGGAAGTGTTAGGAAGCGCGGATGTGAGAGCGGATGTAGAAGCGATCGCAATTGCAACCGATATTTTGCAGTCAATTGGATTGAAGGATCTGACGCTGCAATTAAACTCAATCGGGAACGCAGACGATCGACAAAAATATCGCACTGCATTAATTGAATTTTTGACTCCGTTCAAAGATAAGCTTGATTCGGATTCTCAAACGCGATTAACTAAAAATCCACTGCGGATTCTAGATTCTAAAGATGCACAGACGCAGGCAATTTTAGAGAATGCACCCAGTATTTTGGATCATTTGAGTGCAGAATCGAAAGAGAGATTCGATCGAGTTCAATCGCTGCTCCAAGATTTAGGAATTCCTTGCAATATCAATGCTCGATTAGTTCGTGGTTTGGACTATTATACGCATACTGTGTTTGAGATTCAGTCAGATAACTTGGGCGCACAGGCAACGGTTTGTGCGGGTGGGCGGTATGACGGATTGGTGTCGCAGTTGGGAGGAGCAGAAACACCTGCGATCGGCTGGGCAATGGGATTAGAACGATTGGTGATTTTGTTACAACAGCTAGAGCAAAATCGTCAAAGTATGACCGATTTCTATGTTGTTTCTCGTGGAGAAAAAGCAGAAGCACAAGCACTAAAACTAGCTCAATTGATGCGACGAAATGGATTTGCAACCGAGTTAGATATGAGTGGGAGCGCGTTTGGAAAGCAATTCAAACGAGCCGATCGCTCTGGAGCTAAAGCTTGTCTGATTCTTGGAGATGCGGAAGCTGAGAATGGGACTGTGCAGATTAAATGGTTAAAGAGTGGGGAACAAAGCGCGATCGCACAATCTGAACTGTTGGAAAATGTCGATCGACTAAGACGGCAACTTGCTGAAAATTAGTCCATTGCATTTACGGAACTATCAAGTCTGGTGATGAATCTCTAATTTAGAGAGCGATGCAATTCTCAATTCGTCCCAACTAGAGTTGAAATTCCTTCTCTTGCGTTTGCCGTTGATGAATAGATTGCAACTAAAGAATCTACATTACAACGCCATTCCTGATTCCTGAAATTCATCACCCCAGTTCCGTAAACATGGCTAACTTAAAACGTTTTGCTGCAATCAGTACTGCACTGGTTCTCAGTGGTTGTACAGCTTTGAATACTGTTGCTCAAACTCCAGCGCCAAAACCAGCTAAAAACAATCTCATTGGGCTTTTTATTGTTAAACGGGACAATCTGAAACAACAATATCGAGCAGAAATTTTCCCGATCGCACGTTACAGCAATGGTCGATATACTGATGCGAGTGTTGATGTCACGACTCAAGTTCGCGAAAACTCTAGAGAGGCGGAAATCATTAAACGTAATGCAGCAAACAGCATTTTGAACACGAAGCCAACCTTGAATGCGATCAATCCTCAAGGTGGATCACTGGGCAAATTTAGTGTCGATCGCTTAGAAGTCGGTCGGTTTGCTTGTTCCGCAGTATTAGTTGGACGCGGTAAATTCACTGGACAATCGGACATCCAGGCTACATTTAATCAGCTTCCAAAATCAAGTGAAACACGATCGAGCGGTGCAATCAGTGGTCGTGAATTTGATGAAACTTGGCGATCGACAATCGCAACTCAACTGACTCCGACTGCTTTTCCGACGGCGTTCGGAATTACACGACCTCTATATGAACAAGCTCGTAAGGATTTGCTTCAGATTGGAACAAGCGAAATTGCGAAGATTCCAGAAGCAAAATCGGTACCCGGTTCAGTGCAGTTGATTGATGTGCAAGTGTTTGATCTCGATCGAGATGGTAAGCCTGAAGTGTATGGCAGATTGCGGAAAGCGCCATCGACTCCAGTGAAGCCCCCTATCGATCGACCTGTTGTCACTTCGATTTATGCCAATGTTTGGTTAGGGTACGCGACACCACAGGCGAAGGTGCTATCGACTCAGGTAGTTCCGTACTATGTACCTTCAGATGCTTCAAAAGCCTACGAGGTGTTAGGAACGATCGATGCGAATGGTGACGGTAAACAAGAAGTGCTAATTCAGAACAATGGCTATGAAGCGATTACCTTTAGCATTCATGAGTTACAAGGGAATCAGCTTAAACCAGTGTTCACAGGTGCGGGTTACGGTTGCTAGGTTGCAATCGTCTCGAAGTCAATACTAGATATTAGTGGATACTTTGAACGGGACTAAAAGTATCCACTGGTTTCTATAGCAATCCTAAATCAGTCATGAGATGCGAAATTGGTCGTGCCCCCTAGCCCTCAAGTTTGGGGGAAACAGGAGTCTTAGCCCCCAGAATTGGGGGTTTGGGGGCATTCCCGCATCTTACAACTCGAAACCGATTGCTCTAGAACTATCGAATCAGTTCCGCTTGTCTATCTCCTTCTTTTGCAA
>JADEXW010000575.1 GCA_015206935.1 Pseudanabaenaceae cyanobacterium LEGE 13415
CAATCAAATCTGCTCCAACTGCGGTCGGTTCTCGATCTTCAACGAATTCGCCATAGCAGTTATCGACAAAGCAAACGGTGTTCGGATTCTGTTCTTTGACGATCGCAATAATTTTCTCGATCTCCAGAATCGATAAACTCGGTCGCCACGAATAGCCACACGATCGCTGAATCGAGACCAGTTTCGTCTCTGGTCGAATCGCCGTTCTCAAACTGTGCCAATCGATCGACCCTTCCGGAGTCAATTCCAACTGCCGATAAGACACGCCCAAATCCTTTAGTGATCCCTGATTCTCTCCTCTTAACCCGATCACTTCTTCCAGCGTGTCATACGGAGCGCCCGCCACACAGAGCATCTCATCCCCAGGACGGAGAACCCCATAAAGCGCCGAGGCGATCGCATGAGTGCCTGAAACGAATTGAACCCGCACGATCGCGGCTTCAGCTTGCATCACTTCCGCAAAGACTCGATCGAGAACTTCTCTACCCAAATCATCATGCCCGTAACCAGAAACACTTGCAAAATGATGAACGCCTATCCGATGATTGCGGTAAGCGGTCAGCACCTTCTGTAAATTTTTCTTGACCTGAGAGTCAATACCAGAAAAAATCTCAGATAGTGCTTTTTCTGCTTCTTTTAGCAGGATCGCGCCGTTCATCGGTTGCCTCGTTGATTAAAAGTTACAGTGGAGATTGCGCCAACCCGATTTACACGGTGAGAGCGGGTACTATTGTCGCGCAAATTCCGCACAATTTGGGCAGCATATTTCGTTTAGAGACTCTTTCATGACTATTGCAACTTCCGAAAAACTGAAAATTGACTATCTGACGCTAGGCTTCATGGTGGCGATTCACATTGGGGCGCTGTTTGCCTTTTTGCCTGGAAACTTTAGCTGGAGTGCCGTTGGATTAGCGGTCTTCCTCCACTGGCTGACAGGCGGTTTGGGCATTACGCTGGGCTGGCATCGTCTCATGAGTCATCGCAGTTTCCAAGTTCCCAAATGGCTCGAATATACGCTGGTCTTCTTCGGCTCTTTGGCAATGCAGGGCGGTCCCATTTGGTGGATCGGTCTCCATCGTCACCATCATCTTTACTCTGATAAGCCGAATGATCATCATGATTCGACCAAGGGTTTCTGGTGGAGCCACATGGAATGGATGCTGAGAGAAGTACCTGCAGAAGATGAAATTCCCAAGTTCACGAAGGATATTGCAGACGACAAGTTTTATCAGTTCTTAGAGAACTATTTCGCGTTGCTTCAAGTGGCACTGGGCGTGTTGCTGTATGCGATCGGGGGCTGGTCGTTTGTCACCTGGGGGATTTTCGTTCGTCTTGTGCTGGTGTATCACTGCACTTGGCTGGTGAACAGTGCAACTCACAAATTCGGCTATCGTACCTATGATTCAGACGACAATTCCACGAATTGCTGGTGGGTTGCGCTCTTGGTTTACGGCGAAGGCTGGCACAACAATCACCATACGTATCAATACTCTGCCCGTCATGGTCTGAAGTGGTGGGAAATTGATATGACCTGGATGACGATTCGTTTGCTGCAACTGGTCGGGTTGGCAACGAAGGTGAAATTAGCAGAAGACAAAGCTTAATTTCGGCTTCAATCCATTCTTAAAAGTCCCGAATGAGTCCTTGAGTGACATCGTTCGGGATTTTTTTAGGGTCATTCCTTCTTTAGGTGCGAACGTCCTTCCTTGAGTGGGCATCATCCATCAGAAAAGAAGAAAGGTTCTCTCTTGAGTGGACATTATTCACCAGAAAAGAAGCAATATTTCCCATTTTTCTGAGAGTCTCTTCTCTTTGAGAGAGACCATCCATCAGAAAAATGGGAACGATCGCTCTTTAAGAGGGAACTGAGGCAGTACAGCAGCGAAGAGTTCCTTTTCATGTAGAAATGCTGACATCTTTTGGAGAAATACTGGCTCTGCGTGTAGAAAAGATACAGTGCAAGGTCGGAGTTGCCCCAATGAGTGCTGCCGCGAAGAAGGATTTTTTTGTCAGCTACAACCAGAACGATCGAGCTTTTGCAGAATGGATTGCCTGGATTCTAGAAGAAGCAGGGCATCCGGTGAAAATTCAGGCATGGGATTTCCGAGCAGGTGGAAATTTTGTGCTGGATATGGATCGCGCCGCCACAGAAGCAGAGATTACGATCGCGGTTTTGTCAGACACTTATCTCAAATCTGGATTTACTCGATCGGAATGGGCAGCGGCGTTTGCTCAAGATCCAACAGGCGAAAAGAGAAAGCTGATTCCGGTGCGGGTCAAAGAATGCGATTGGTCTGAATAATTTAGCAGGGCTATATCTAACACAAGGACGACTCGGCGAGGCAGAGCCTCTGTTGCTACAATCTCTCGAAATCATGAAACAGCAGCTAGGACAAAACCATCCGAATTTATCATCAAGCTTGAGCAATCTAGCAGTTTTGTACAATAGATTTAACCGCAACAAAAAGTTGACAGCTTATGAGTTCTGAACAACAGCTAGTCGAAAAATGGCGCAGTCTATCTCCTGAAAAACAGCAGCAAGTGATCAATTTTGTCGATCGTCTAGAATCACAGACCCAAAACGAATCTGAGCCAACTCATTCGACCCTTCCTATCGTTGAAATTTGGTCGCCTTACGACAGTCATGCTGCTGCTCAAGACCTTTTGAAACTGCTCGAAGACGACCCAGGAGAAGAATTTGACTAACCCCGCCGGCTTCTCCTACATCCCTCCCAACGCCACAACAAGACAACAAAATGGATTACCTTATCTTCCAATCACTTTGAGGTATCAAGGACAATCTGTAACCGTCAATGGGCTTTTAGACACAGGTGCAGCTATCAACGTCTTACCCTATTCACTCGGACAGCAACTCGGTTTGAACTGGGAAAACAAAGCTCCGATTTCACAACTTGCCGGAAATCTTGCAGCATTTGAATCTAGAGGAGTACGATTAACCGGAATCGTAGAACTCTTTCCCGCATGTCGTCTCGCGCTTGCTTGGACAAGAAATGAATCTGTCCCTCTCATCTTAGGACAAGTCAATTTCTTTCAAATCTTCCAAGTTTGCTTTGATGGAGCAGACCAGTTCTTCACGCTTCAGCCAAAATTCTAATACGATTGCTGTACTCCCCAAAATTCACAGCATACGAGTTTCTCCAACAACTTCAGACCGAAGAATCGTAGAGCGTCGATCGTAGTTCCACGCTGTGAGACAGTGTTAAATCATCGATCGCATCACAAATTCGCGTTGATTAAACCGATCCGGAATGTTGGGAAAGTGTCGCGAAGGGGTTAGCATAATCTGGATCGTGTGCAGGAGCGTGCAGCATGAAATTACAGATGGGTGCGACCCTTCAGAATGGCAAATACCAACTGAATCAAGTGCTAGTGCAGGAAAGCTTGGGAGCTACCTATCTCGCAACTCAGACTTTGCTGCAACAGCCTGTGGTGATTAAAACGATCGATCCCTCTCTCCAAATCACCCAAACGTTTCCTCAGCTTAAAACCCGCTTCACTGAAGAAACGCGCCTACTTGCTCGCTGTCAGCATCCCAGTATTGTTCGTGTCTTAGACTTCTTTCAGGAAGACGGATTGCCATTCTTAGTAATGGAATACATTCCGGGACAGACCTTATTCGATATCTTCGATGCACGCG
>JADEXW010000576.1 GCA_015206935.1 Pseudanabaenaceae cyanobacterium LEGE 13415
GGTGACAGTGCTACCTTCGGTGCAGCGGAGCTGTTCGTATTTCGCCATTCTGGTTCGATAGTGATTAAACATCACGTCTCTAGATTGCTGCTGTTTACTTCGATGGCGGTAACTGCTGATTCGATGGGGTGTGTACCAATTCGATACCGAGCTTATCACCAATTTCTAGCACGTTGTTGCTAAAGTCTGTGGTAGCGGCGACCATTCCTGCGATCGCGAGTAGTGCAGCGAGAGCAGCTTTAATGCGATGAGGCTTAACCTTATCGAATTGGCGAATACCTTCTTCTACATCCCCCAAATGCTCTAACGCTTCTTCTCGTTGCTCCTCTGGAAAGGTTTGCGCTGTATTACGAAGAGAGGTAAGCAGTTTAGTGATACCGTCGATATTGCTGTTGATGTTTTGAGTAAAGTTGGTAATGTTACCACTCCCACTATGAATGGCTCCAACTGTTTGAGCATGAATTGTAGTTTGAGAAGCAACAGCCTGCTTCGGAGGTAGCAATAAGTCTGGATTTGTGATAGCAACTGTACCTTGAGAGGTTAAGTCACACAAATACTGAATGCTATCAGATTCAGCACTAAAGACGGCTGAGAAGCGGACATATCCTTCCTTCCCTAAACCTTCTATATAGTAGTTGACGAGATCGATCGATAAGCCAGTAACCCTAGCAATATCATGACTGTTACCCTCATCCTTCATAGCTTGAAGGATCTTAAGTTGATTGGCATGAAGAGACACTTTCGGTTCCTCTCTAGTTGCAAGAAGCTCAACAATTTTGTCCATCCTAACGCTTTGTTGTTTATAAATTTCAATCTCCCGCTCCTTTGCGTTTAATTCAGTTCGATAACGTTGTTCTTGAAGTTGTAGCCTCATCTCATAAAGTTCTTTTGCATGACCTTCGATCGCTGCCTTATCCGCTCCTGGTGGCACTTCTAGGCGAATGACGAATGCACTACCGCTCTTCTTGATCGCTTGGATAGAGAGGTCGTCGTATTGCGATCGCAGTTCTTGAAAGGATTGAAAAAAGGCTTGCCAGTCAATTCCATCGACAAAGATTAGATCAACGATTTCAAGAGCTTGCCGAATGAGTGTAGTAAATTCACCAGGGGCAAAGATGCGATTGGGGTCGCTGGGGCGACGATCACTTAAAAGGTATCTCCGTTCTTGGTTTGACCACTCATATTTCCAATAGACATACTCACAGATTACGTTATCTAACTGCGTTCTATTAATATTCCAATCTTGAATACAAGCACCTGTCAAATTTGCAGAAGTTAAGTTGCTCTCTATCAGTTCGGAGGCACTTAAAAGGGTATTGCTAAGATTGGCAAAGCTGAAGTCAGCATGACTCAGTTTGCATCTCCAAAGGTCAGCATCTCTAAGGTCAGCACCACTTAAATTGGCGTAAACAAGGTCAGCACGGCTGATGTCGGCACTTCTAAGGTCAGCACCCGTGAGACTAGCTTCCCTGAGGTCAACCTGTCTAAGATCGGCACCACTGAGATTAGCGCGTGTGAGGTTAGATTCCCTGAGATCAGCACGTATGAAATTAGCATCTCTAAGATTGGCATAGAAAAAATTAGTGCCTATCAAGACGGCATCGCTGAAGTTAGCAAAGCTGAGGTTAGTTCTAGTGAAGTCAGCACCCTGGAGTTTGGTTCTAGTAAAGTCAGCACCAGTGAGGTCGATATCGCTGAAGTCAGTACCACTAAGGTCAATCTCTACATTACGACGCTCTTTCCGCCACCAATTCCAAACTTCTACCCCCCGCTTCAGCAACTCTACCTGTTCTTGGCTCGCCACCATCTTCCCCTCAATGCTGCAACATTCACTACTTCACTACGATCGCACTCAATCCCTAAGTTTTCTTTCACAAATCTAAAGTAGCGCTAATCACCCACATCGACCAAAACGATCGCTACTTTCTGTCAAGTCGATTTCTCCAGAATCGTTGAAACTCCCATCACAGCTACGTTTCATTACCCTCATCAATTCTGGGTTTGCGCGATCGCGTCCCCTTCAGCGATGAAGCTCCCTTACTGTGGGTCTTTCGAGTTTCGACTAAATCACAAATTTGCACATTCCAATCTCGATCGATCCAAAACATTCCATCTACCAGGACAACCACATTACCGGGATCGAGTGCTGGAAGAAGATTATTCGGAATGTGTTGCCCTCGACGTTGCGCGGTGGCTCCGCCTAGCTGAAGGCAGCGCCTTCCCTAACGATGATGTTCAAAACAGATTGGGGTGCGGATCTAAATCGCTCTAACCCTATCATTCATTTCGTTCAATGCTCAGGCTCGATCGAAACCGAAAGTCGGTTTCGCACCCAAATCTCGCCCTCGTAGAAGTCCGTGTCGCTCTAGTTGATAGCCACCGAGCAACAGTCCTAACCACACTTCAATCCACGGCAAAGCGATCGATTCCCGCAGCGTCTGTAACGAAACCGCCTCCGCCTCAGCCATTTCAAAGTAAGCTGAAATCGCCCGTGCCCACGCTTCTACATCTTCGATATGCGCTAGTCCAATCGCTGCTTCGAGATCAATCTCTTCTTCCGCAGATTCTAGCCCTTCGACCGCATCGGCAAAAGCTGCTGGATCAACGGTTGCAACAATTGTACGATTGTTATCCAACTCCTCCGCTCTAGCCATTCTTGGTGCATACGGTCCGCGCTCCTCAGTGCGATCGAACCCTCCAACAAACTGAGAAAAATCAATCTCTATGCCCTGCCGCACGTAGGGGAGAAATTGTTCGATCGTCATCTGTGGTCCGTCTTGTGTCAGCGTGGCATCGAGTTCTTCAAACACTTGCTCTGACGATGCCACAAACAGCTCGACGAGATGTTCGATCGCCCTGCCGACGAGTTGAATCTGCTGGGGTGTCTCCAACTCAGAGATCGACTGGTCGAGCGATCGCCACGCGGCTTTGATGTCGATCGTCTCCCAAGTCGTTGCAGTGAGAAAATCGTTCATGGCTGGAGTTGTATAAAGCGAGCGGAATGACGCGGACACGGACGAATCGGACAATAATCCGGATCTAGCTGCTCGATATCGGCAAAATACGGAATGTCGTAAACCTCTTTGAGCAACGCCAGCATCGCTTCGACGTAGTGAATCACATCACCCGGAGTCATCCCGATACAATGCTCTCCATCAACCTCATTGATCAAATCCGAGCCTTGCCACACCTGGGCACGAAGGGCATGAACACGACCGCGATATCTGGGTTCTCGGTACAGCAGCAAAATCGCGTAATAGCGTTGAGTAATTCCTTTGTGTAACGGGACAGAGAGTGGAGGATGAATGGACTGTGCGATCGGTGAATTCACAACTGCTCCGTCTCCAGGATCACTTTCGTCGGAAAGCAAAGCGATCGAACTGTTCAGTATCGTCGCTGCAAAGTCGGAGCGTTGGGATTGCTGTTTCTTTTTCTGATGCTGAAGTCGCCGATTGTAGTTATTTTGGTCTGACTTGCGGGCATGAGAGCGGCGCGATCGACACACCGAGGGATCATAACACCGCTCACCCGTTCCTGGGTTATGGTTGACTCTGGTGTATGAAAAATAAGGAGAAAAAACGCGTATCCTGCTGAAAGCAACAAAAATATCAGACCAGGAATACACCATGAACAACGATAACGTGATTGAGTTCAAAAC
>JADEXW010000577.1 GCA_015206935.1 Pseudanabaenaceae cyanobacterium LEGE 13415
ATACAGATCTTGATCGTGATAGTAAATCTTGCCGTTGAGATGGAACGACTTGATCAAATCATTCAAGCGGTTAAAGCAGCGGAGAACTGTACTTTTACCGCAGCCAGAAGGACCGATAAAGGCTGTCACTGCATTTTTAGGAATGTCGATCGAGACATCCCGCACCGCTAAGAAATTACCGTAATAAATATTTAGATTCTCAGTCCGAAAGACTGTTTCAGTTTCGCGAGCGTTCTGAACTCTAGAAGTCATAAGTTACATGAAAGATAAAGGGTGGAGCGTTTCAAGCAGAGATTATCGACGCTTGATCACCATGCGGGACAGAACACTGGTGATAAGAACCAACAGAACCAACACGAGCGAACCCGCCCAAGCTAGCTCCTGTTGAGCTTTAAACGGAGAAGTGGCAAAATCAAACACCAACCGCGACATCGTGGCAGTCGGTTCCCAGATCGAAGTATTCCAGAATCGATTAAAGGAAGCGGTAAACAACACAGGAGCCGTTTCACCCGCCGCCCGCGCCAACGCCAGCATAATCCCCGTCGTAATCGCCGGAATTGCTGCCGGAAGCACGATCTTTAGTGTGGTCTGTAACCGAGTTGATCCTAACCCGATCGCGGCTTGTCGATACTCATTTGGAACCGCTTCAAGCGCTTCAGCGGAAGTTCTGACGATCGTGGGTAACATCAACACCGCCAGCGCAAACCCACCCGCCACGGCTGAAAAAGTTCCGGTTCTCAGAACCACCACCGCATACGCGAATGCACCAATGACGATCGACGGAACGCCACTTAACACATTCGTTAAGAAGTTCACCCATTCCGCCAGCTTTGTATCGCGTCCAAATTCTGACAGGTAAATCGCGCCAATGATGCCAAACGGAATCGCCATTAACGCTGCAATTCCGACCGTTAAAAGCGTTCCTACAAAGGCATTTCCGAATCCACCGCCTGCCAATCCAGGAGCGGGAGGCAATTCCAAAAACGCGCTTGGAGTCAGTCGAGAAACACCATTCACCAACACATAGTAGATGACTGCTGCCAATGGAATCAGCGCCCAGGCTGCACAAATGAACGCCACCACCGTCATCCCTGTCGAAAACAAGGTGCGTGGCGAACTGGGATTACGCTTCAAGCTCCGTTTAGCAGACACAAATTCTGGAGAACTCATACAAATCCTTGTCTAATTCGATCGTCGTCTCTAAAAGGGCGTTTGAGAAGTGTCGTTTCTTGCACTCATCCGCCCCGGAATGAATTCGGGGCTAATAGAACGAAGTCCACTAAAGGGACTAAAAGCCAATCAAGTTAAGGTTTTCAGTCCTTTTTAAAGGACTTCGCACCGCTAGCCCGGAATTCATTCACGGGCGGATGAATGCCACGATCGATACTTTTCAAACATCTTCTAACGCTGTTTTCGTGGCTAGAGCTTCATACTGAATCGGCGAACCACCAGTTGCGCCAGTACGTTCACAACTAACGTGAGCGCAAACAAAATCAACGCAGCATACATCAATGATGCCACTTGCAGTCCACTCGCTTCAGCAAACTGGTTTGCCAGCAACGATGCGACGGTCGAACCTTGAGCCAGAATCGAGAACGATCGAATCGAGTCAACATTCCCGATGACCATCGTGACTGCCATTGTTTCCCCCATTGCCCGACCCAGCGCCAACATAATGCCGCCCACAATGCCAGAAAACGCCGCAGGCAATAGTACTCTAAAGATCGTCTCCCACCGAGTCGCGCCAAGTCCATACGCTGCTTGGCGCAATTCTCCAGGAACAGCGACTAACGCATCTCGTGAAATTGCAGCAATAATCGGCAAAATCATGATTGCCAGAATAATTCCCGCTGCATAAATTCCCGGGCCTGCTGGAGGGGTACTAAAAATCGGAATCCAACCAAAATTTGCATTCAGCCAAATTCCAAAGGGGCGCAGAACTGGAATCAGCACGAAAATGCCCCACAGTCCGTACACTACGCTGGGAATCGCCGCCAAGAGTTCCACCATGAAGACGATCGGTTGTTTGATTCGTGACGGCAAGAAATCTTCACTCAAAAACAGTGCCACCCCGATCCCGATCGGCACTGCTAACAACAACGCCAGAAATGAAGTGATCAGCGTTCCATAAATCTGAGTCAGTGCGCCAAATATCTCATCTTGAACGCTCCACCGACTAGTAAACAGAAATTCCAGTCCAAACTTCTGAATCGCTGGGACTGCATCGGTTCCGACGCGACCTGCGATCGTCAAGAGCAAGATGCCAACCCCGATCGCAAAGGCAGCCGTCAGCCAGACAAATCCATTGTCAATCCAGCGAGACGCACCTGTGCGCCGCCAAGACATCCGCGATGACCGATCTTCAGACGTAGCCATAAGAACTCTTTACTGAAAGTGATGAAAACAATACCATGCGATCGCACATCGACTAGAGAGAATTATTCCTCTAGTCGATCGAGCTGCAATTACTTCGATGCTACCTTAATCGTCTCAAGGGCTGAAGTTGCTTTCGCTGTGATCGTCTCAGGCAGTGGTAGATAACCTAATTCGGTCGCGAATTGTCTACCATTGTTGCTGTAAGCCCACTTCATGAACTCGTTGAACGCTTTCGCTTTCGCGGGATCTTTCGGATTTTCGTACAGTAGCAAGTAGGTCAAACTGACGATCGGGTAAGCCTCTTTCGCTTCTGGATCAGGCACTTTCACCGCAAAATCACCCGGTACATTCGCACCTTCCAGTGCTTTTGCTGCCGCTTCAGGATCTGGAGTAATAAACGCTCCCGACTTGTTTTGCAATCTCGCGGTCGATAAGTTGTTTTGCTTCGAGAATGAGTACTCGGTATACCCGATCGCGCCTGGATTTTGCTGAATCTGAGCGGTCACGCCTTCATTTCCTTTCGCACCCGTTCCGGTCGTCCATTCGACTGTTTTACCTGAGCCAGCTTTCCAGTTCGGGCAAGCTTTCTCAATGTGTCGAGTGAAAATTGCAGTCGTTCCACTACCGTCTGAGCGGTGAACGAACGTTAACGGCTGGCTTGGAACATTCGGATTATTTGCTTTGATCTTCGGATCGTCCCAAGTCTTGATTGAGCCATCGACGATGCCGCACAGAGCTTCACGTGAGAGTTTCAAGTCCGTGACACCTGGAGCGTTGTACGCCATCACAATGAACAAGCCAGTTGAAGGAATTTGCACTGCTTTTCCGCGAGCGGCAGGAATCTTCGCTCGGTCTTCATCTTTTAGGGGATCATCCGTTGCAGCGAAATCAACGGTTTGATCCAAAAAACGTCTCACACCCGCACCACTACCTACCGAATCGTAGCTAATTTGGATGTTGGGGTTTTGCTTGTTGTACTCCTGAAACCACCGTTGATACAACAGAGCTGGGGCTGAAGCACCTGCTCCGTTGATCGAAATCGTACCGCTACCCGTAGCAGGCGCAGACGCGGGACTGCTGCCACCCGTCGCACCCCCTTGAGGAGGAGCCGTTGCGGTTTGAGGAGTACAAGCTGCTAGTCCAAAGGTCAAAGCAGCAAGGGAGGAAAGAGACGCTCCCAATTGAGCTTTTTTCTGAAAAAACGCCATAAATAAAACGCAGGGCAACATATGTAGGTATCTCCCATACGGTACACCTACAGACTTAAAGCAAGGTTAAGA
>JADEXW010000578.1 GCA_015206935.1 Pseudanabaenaceae cyanobacterium LEGE 13415
GTGCAAAATGGTCTGACAATCTATCACACAGGCGATACAGATGTTTTTGCGGATATGTCTTTGATTCCGCAGTTTCGCAAAGTCTCAGTGATGTTGGCTTGTATCGGGGATCACTTCACGATGGGACCTAAGCGAGCGGCAACTGCGGTAAATTATGTCAAGCCTGATCTCGTGATTCCGATGCACTTTGGAACTTTTCCTGCACTGACTGGAACGCCTCAAGCCTTCCAAGCTGAACTCGATCGTCAAAAAGTCAGAACCAAACTTCAGGTGATGAAAGTCGGGCAAACGGTTCAACTCTGATACTAAATTAATCTGTTATTGCGACAGATCCTTCGCCCCTTAAATCCCTCAATTCTGGAGGACTTTGATTCTTGTTCCCCCAAACTTGGGGGCTAGGGGGCAAGCCGAATCTGTCGCACTCAAAAATCAACTTTCTCTAAGACCAATGCACATTCAGCTTCAGACCTTCACAGTTCATAAGCGGTTTGCCCTCAAAATTAGTCGAGGGACAACTGCCCAAACAACTAATCTTTGGCTCAAAATCGAGCAGGATGGCATCGAAGGTTGGGGAGAAGCTTCTCCGTTCTCAATTGGCGAAAAATCGCAAACCACCGAAACGATCGCCCGTTCTCTACAAGCGATCGCACCGTTACTAAAAGCGATCCATCCGCTCGAACGCCAACGCATCGATCAGTTACTCATGCAAGCAAAACTCCCCTCTGCTGCACGAGCCGCGATCGATATTGCTCTCCACGATTGGTTCGGAAAGTCGGTCGATTTGCCTTTGTGGAAAATTTGGGGATTGGAGCGCGATCGCATTGTTCCAACTTCAGTCACGATCGGAATTAACACGCCTGAAGGTGCAAAACAACGAGTCCAAGATTGGCTCGGTAAAGGAACGATCGAATCTCCACTTCAAGATATTCAAGCGATTAAAGTTAAACTTGGCAGCCCTGAAGGAATTGAAGCAGATCAAGCAATGTTTGAGGCAGTTCAAGAAGCGGCTCCGAACATTAATCACATCAGCGTTGATGCAAATGGTGGATGGACGGTTGAAAGTGCGCTGAAAATGGCGCATTGGTTGAGCGATCGTAAAGTCACTTACATCGAGCAACCGTTACCCACTGGACAAGAAACGGAACTTACAAAACTGTTTTATCTATCTCCATTACCGATTTTTGTGGATGAAAGTTGTTTTACCAGTCGATCGATTCCGTCATTGTGCGATCGAGTGCATGGCATCAATATCAAACTAATGAAATCGGGCGGTTTGAGTGAAGCACTCCGAATGATTCATGTGGCTAAAGCGAATGATTTGAAAGTGATGTTTGGGTGTTATTCCGATAGTGCATTGATGAATAGCGCGATCGCACAATTATCACCACTAGCAGATTACTTAGATCTCGATAGTCATTTGAATTTGATGGATGATCCATTTATGGGTGCAAGCTTTGAGAATGGTCGGGTGATTCCTAGCGATCGTCCTGGAATTGGGGTAGCACTAAGGAGATGAACGATGTTGCGATCGGAAGATCGGGTTGCAGTTCTATTGCACGAGGGCATTCAAGGAACACAAGGCAAAACGGGACTGACGTTTACTCGATATCGGTCTGGATCAGTAGTCGCCATTGTTGATCATCAGACAGCGGCGCAATCTTTTTCGGCATTAACCACGATCGCGTGTGAAGCTCCGATCGTGAGTTCAGTTCATGAGGCTCTGAACTATCAACCCACTGTGTTACTAATTGGAATTGCTCCATCCGGTGGGATCTTGCCGGAAGCTTGGATCAGTGAGATTGAACTTGCGATCGAGTCAGGACTATCGATCGCGAATGGACTACATACGGCTTTGGCTCCCCGATTTAAAGATCGATTACAGCCCGGACAATGGATTTGGGACATTCGGCAAGAACCACTTGGATTGAGAGTTGGAAGTGGTGCCGCTCGATCGCTCCAGAATCGAAGAGTTCTCACGGTTGGAACCGATATGAGTATCGGGAAAATGTCTACGAGTTTGGAACTCGATCGAGTGGCTCAACATCGAGGAATACGATCGAAGTTTCTCGGAACTGGACAAGCTGGAATGATGATTTCTGGCGATGGCATTCCATTAGATGCGATTCGAGTCGATTTTGCTGCGGGAGCCGTTGAACAATTAGTTATGCGCTACGGCGATTCAGATCTGCTTCTAATTGAAGGACAAGGTTCAATTTTTAATCCTGCTTCAACTGCCACACTCCCGTTACTGAGAGGATCACAGCCAACACATCTAATTCTGGTACATCGCGCTGGACAATTACAGATTCGCACCTTTCCGCATGTTTCAATTCCGCCTTTGAAAACAGTGGTGCAAGTGTATGAAACATTAGCGGCAGCGGGTGGATCGTTTACACCTTGTATAGTTGCAGCGATCGCACTAAACACCGCCCATTTAGATCAAGATGCGGCATGGAGAGCGATCGCATTAATTCAAGAAGAAACGAATTTACCTTGTACTGATCCCGTTCGCTTCGGAGCCGACGTTCTTCTAGATGCGATTCTGAATCGTGAACCTGCAAGATAGTGATCAAAAAGCAGTTGCCGTCTTACGATGCTGAACTGCCGTCACCCCTGTTGCTTCTAGCACTTTGCCATTCTCCACCGTGGCATACAGCAACCAATGATCCCCACAATCCATCCGATTCACAACCTTGCATTCAAGATAAGCCAACGCATCCATCAGAATCGGACACCCATTTGCGGCAGAGTCGGTACTCAATTCAGCAAACCGATCTTCTCCAGGTGCAGTCACTCTCAGGAAGTTACGCCGTACATTTCGCCCTTCTTTGAGAATGTTCAACACAAACGGAGTCTCTGCATGATCTAACACGCCTTCCGCTCGCTCTTTGGGAACTGCAACCGTAATTCCTGGCGGCGTAAAGGTGGCTTGAGACACCCAAGAGGTGAGAATCCCAAACGGAGTTTCACCTTGGGTTGCCGTGATCACACAGAGGGAACCGACCACTCGCGCGATCGCTTGTTCGGTTCGATCGCTCTGAGCTTCGATCGCGGCTTGTCTCGGCGTTCTGACTTTTTTCGTTTTCTTCAGCGCCTGAGCCAATTCAGCTCCCGCCGCTTCACACTGCTGAATCACTTCTTCTGAGGGCTTGAACTTGACGCGAATCGTATCGAATCCGAGGACAAATCCAGCGTCTTGGAGTCGGCTTTCGAGTAAATCGATCGCTTCTCCACTCCAGCCATAAGAACCGAATACGCCTGCAATTTTCGTTTTCGATGCAGTGGAAAGAACGAGACCTAGCGCAGTTTGAATCTGAGTGGGAGCATGTCCACCGAGTGTAGGAGATCCGATGACAAATCCATCACATTGCTCGATCGCGGCAGTAATCTCACTCGGATCAGCCAACTCACAGTTAATCGATTCGACTTTGATTTCAGAATCGGTTAACCCTTTTGCGATCGCATGTGCAACCGAAGCTGTATTCCCGTATGCAGAAGTGTAAAGCAATGCCACTGAGAGTTCTTGAGTCTTTTGCTGTTCGCACCATTCGAGATATTCGAGCTTAAGACGGCTCAGACTGTAGCGGACGACTGGGCCATGACCGACTGCGTACCATTTCGGGCGAAATCGAGCCAGTTTATCGATCGCATCTT
>JADEXW010000579.1 GCA_015206935.1 Pseudanabaenaceae cyanobacterium LEGE 13415
GTCAAAGATCATCCCCACAAAACCGCGATTCTGCAAACGATGCTAGCGATTTCCTGGGAAACCAAAATGTTGCAGTGGGAATATGACCCCTCAGACGGTGAAATTCGCGCAATCATCGAGTTTCCCCTAGAAGATTCCACCCTGACCGAACGCCAATTCAATCGCTGTTTGCACAGTCTCGTTGAATTAGTAGACGAATTAGCACTACCCCGACTCAATGCGGTGATGGAAACCGGAGAAGATCCGGGCGACTTGCAAGAAGGTGAACGGTTACTCTTAGCACTACAGGAAGAAGCTCCTGGATTGCTCACGGTTTTAGAACGGGCAATGGAAGCGCGGAAACGGCGAGGACGGAGATTGCCCTCTCAGGAAAAGGACGAATCATGAAGTGATCTTACGGAATCGTGGTATAACAATTAAGGTTTCGTAACAGAAAACATCGTAATTTTACAAGCTGAGATCGGGCTACCGCTGCTTGGAGCCTGATTTTTGTGTGGCAAATGCTCGATCGAGGATTGCCTCAAATTGATGTGCTTTTATACCACCCTGTCCGGAGAGAAAGATCGTTCATGACAGCATCGCTCACGCCCGATACCTCGACTTTAACGAGTCCCGAAGCAAAACTACGATTGAAAGACATCATCAAGACGCTACCGCGCGAGTGCTTTCAAAAAGATATGAAAAAAGCCTGGACTGCTGTGATCATCAATGTGTTGATGGTCGGTCTCGGCTACTGGAGTATTCAAGCGGCTCCTTGGTTTCTCCTACCATTTGCCTGGATTTTTACCGGAACCGGACTAACCGGATTTTTCGTGATTGGACATGATTGCGGACATCGATCGTTTGCCAAACGTAAATGGGTGAATGATCTGGTTGGGCATATTTTCATGGCTCCGTTGATCTATCCGTTCCACTGCTGGCGCATTCTGCACAATCAACACCACAATCACACGAATAAGATGGATGTGGATAATGCGTGGCAACCGTGGCGACCGGAAGTATACGACAACCTTGATCCTGTTACAAAGATTGCTTACAAAACGACTCGTGGTCGGCTCTGGTGGCTCGCTTCGGTACTGCACTGGGCAATCATTCACTTTAACCTGTCGAACTATAAGACGAGAGATCACGGCAAAGTGAAATTGTCGATCGCAGTTGTGGTTGGATTTGCAGCGATCGTATTTCCGATTCTCTTTCTCACCGTTGGCGTGTGGGGCTTTGTCAAATTCTGGTTAATGCCTTGGTTGGTGTATCACTTCTGGATGAGTACTTTCACACTCGTTCACCACACCTTACCGGACATTCAATTCAAAGAGCCTGAAGAGTGGGACGCTGCACAAGCGCAATTATTCGGAACCGTACATTGTGACTATCCGAAATGGGTGGAAGTCCTCTGTCATGATATTAATGTCCACATCCCGCATCACTTATCGACCGCAATTCCTTCCTATAATTTACGTTTGGCACACCAAAGTTTGGTCGGGAATTGGGGAACGGAACTGAGACAGTATAAGTTCTCTTGGGGATTGATGAAGCAAATTACCGATCGCTGTCATCTTTACCATCCAGAGTACGCATATCAATCGTTCCGAGCCTACGAGGAACAATAATTGTGAAACCCTCCAATCAATCGATCGGAGGGTTTTTTAGTTCAGCGATCGTTGTTTATTAGCCTGAGTTCGATGGAGCGTTTCGCTTCGTTGCAGTCGGCTAAAGCCCCCTAAATCCCCCAAGTTTGGGGGACTTTGAAACCTGGAAAGCTTAGTGTTTCAGGATCAATTTCTACTGTCAAAGTCGCTCAGAATGGGGAATTTAGGGGGCAACTCCCGGAAAAGCTATCACACGAACAATTCATCGAACTCACGTTGATTAAACAACTTACTCAACAGGAACCGTTTCAGCCGTTTCTGCCGCCGTTTCTGCCGCTTTCACAGCCTTCTCCGCTTCTTTCGCTGCTTTCTTCTCTGCTTTCAGGCGCTTCTCTTCAGCCTTTTGAGCCATTTTCGCTGCTTTCTTCTCCGCTTTCTCTTGCTCCTTCAGCCGCTTCTTCTCCGCTTTCTCTACGGCTTTAGCTTCCTTCTTCGCTTGTTTAGCCGCTTCCTCAGCCGCTTCTTCTGCCTCCTCAGCCACTTCTGACTCAACCACCGCAGTCGAACTGCTCACAGCGCTAGAGGTATCCACCGTTGATTCCATCTGAACGGGTTCAGCTTGAACGATCGATGGAAATACGATCGAAACACTAAACATCAGCAAAAGTGCGACGACAATTGCGCTGAGTCTTCGTACAACCTGTTTAAACATACAAACTCCAAATGCTCCAATTTTTCTATGCTAAATAAAGAGCAGTTGAAAGAGTATCAGGGTTTCCTGAATTGTCAAGCAGTTCTGACATGGTTACTCAGCATCTGGATCGATTCCAAGCGCTCTCAGGCGTTCTGCTAATCGATCGGCTCGTTGACGTTCCTGTTCCGCTCGTTGCCGTTCTTGTTCCGTCCGTTCACGTTCTTGTGCGAGTTCCTGTTCTGCTTGTTCTTTCGCTTGTCCTAACTCAGTGAAGTCAGGAAACGATCGCCATCTGGACGATAAATCACTAAGGTTTCAGACTGTACTTCAAATCGAATCCCCAGTTGTGGACTTCTCCAGCCGTTGATCTCGTCAATGATTTCAAAACGATTTGCCGATCGCGTCCAACCCGTCAAATCTACTTTGTCTGGATCGTACAGATAGTACTCCTCAACGCCATAGTCCTCGTAGAACTTGAGCTTTTTGCTCATTTCTTTGAGAGTGTTGCTTGGTGAGAGAATCTCAAAAGCAACTTGAGGCGGGAGATTGTCTTCTTTCCATTGTTGATAAGAACGGCGTTCTCCTTTGGGTCTGCCAAACACGACCATTACATCGGGAGCTTGACAGAGCGAATTGTTTCCTTCAATCGGATACCAAAGCAAATCACCCGCGATAAATACGCGATCGTCATTGGCAAATAGCAATTCTAAGTTTTCTTTGATGGTGACAATCCATCGAAACTGCAAGGTATTGTCAGCCATCGGCTTGCCGTCACTTTCCGGGTAAATCATCTGAGGGGATTGTAAAACCACGATCGCGCCCTCCAAAGTACATTTGCTTCTAGACTAACCGCTGATCAACGCTTCAACAAATTCATAGCTAGAGAACGGTCGCAAATCTTCAATCCCTTCTCCCGCACCGATAAAGCGAATCGGTAATCCTAGCTGTTCAACCACTGCAAGCGCAATTCCACCTTTGGCAGTTCCATCAAGTTTGGTGAGAACAACGCCACTCAGTTGAGCCGCTTGCGCGAACACTTCCGCTTGTCGCAATCCATTCTGTCCGAGTGTTGCATCTAGAACTAATAAAGATTCGACTTTGGCATCTCCCGCTTTTTTATCAATAATGCGACGGACTTTGCTCAGTTCATCCATCAGATTCTTCTTGTTCTGAAGCCGCCCAGCCGTATCGATTAGAAGTAGCTCTGTTCCACGAGATTGAGCCGCACTAATCGCATCAAAAACAACCGCAGCAGGGTCAGTATTTTGTCCCGGATTTGCGATCACTTCAACGTTACTTCTTTGTCCCCAGACTTTGACTTGTTCAACCGCTGCCGCCCGGAATGTGTCCGCAGCACCGATCAAGCAT
>JADEXW010000580.1 GCA_015206935.1 Pseudanabaenaceae cyanobacterium LEGE 13415
GAGTTTAACTGACTCAAATTAATCATCAACTGAGTCGCCGTTGCATTCCAAATTGGATTCATCTGAATTGTTTCTGGTGTCGCTTTAGGAATCTGAGATGCGATCGTCACTATTCCTGTATTGCCATTGACTGAGATCGTTTCTCCGGTTTGAATTCGTTGTGTTGCGCCTTCTGCTCCCACGATCGCAGGAATGCCCATTTCTCGTGCCAACATTGCTCCGTGACTGGTCATGCCACCTTGTTCAGCCACGATCGCAGCAACATGCTTGAGTAACGGAATCCAATCTGGCAAAATCATGGGCGTAACCAGCACAGAACTCGCAGGAATCGGAGCTTCTGTTAGGTTTAAATCCTTGAGAACAAAGGCAGACGCGATCGCAGTTCCGGGAGCGGCAGCGAGTCCCGTCACAATGGCTTTCTCCGGATGCGAGACAGCCTGAGCGTTGATGTCTAAATTTGAATCGCGCACAGTCGTAATATAAAGCTGTGAATCGTAAAATTGCCAATCGACAGCGGCTCGAAATTGCAGCATCTGAGCTAGAGAAAGGATCGCTTCACGCTGTTGAGCCGTTAAAACCGAAGCAGTTTCGCAAATCGTCGATCGAATTAACGGCGGATCTCCAGTTTGAATTTGATAAGCGATCGTTTGTCGTCCGGCTTGCTGAAACTGGATCTGATCTTCAGAAATCTTGTAAATCTCTGGCAACACTTCCCCCCGCGCGATCGCGACAGATAATCCACGGGTAGCAGTCACTTCCCAATTCGGTGGCGTACCTTGTAGTGAACCGGATGCGATCGCGCTATCAATCGGCTGAATCAAAACTGCAAGGTGAATCTGATGAAGTTCAAGTTTCGTACCTTGCCAATAGATCAAATTCCTTGCTCGAAACAGTTCTGCCCAGAGTTGTTTGAGTGCGATCGCTAATGAATTTTTTTCAGGACTACAAATCTGTGGCTCGATTAAATCAGTGAGTTCTTGACTCGGAAGTTCGCGATCAAACGCGATCGACGGACGTAAAATCGCTGCTGTTCCGAGGTCAGAAATCTTCGAGAATTCGGTTTGAATTTCTGAGAGCCATGCTTCGGGAAGTTCTGCATGTTGAATAGTTTGGCGAATTTGACGCGCGATCGATTGAAGCTGCTGCGAATCTTCGAGATTTAATCGCAACGAGGAATAAGATAAATCTGCAAAGAGCGGCTGAATCCAGTGAATCGTTTCGAGAAAATTGCGAAATCGAGTTGCAGACAGAACAATACTGGGCAGCACTTGAAACCCTTTCTGGGCGAACACACTGAGTTGAAGCGCTTGTTCTCCGACCTGCGGCAAGTGTTGAGATTCAATTTTCTCAAGAGAAAAAAGCGCGTCCACCATCAGCAATTCAAACGAATGATTTCTGATTGTAGAAGACGCGATCGGGCAAGCTGAAATTGATCAGAATAAATGAATGTTTGCGATCGGGCATCTTAACGTTAAGGTTCTCGTGGCTTCCAATGTTCGATCGATTTCTCAATTTAGTTCTGCAAAAATCGTGTTCGTTATGCGATCGCCCCACTTCTGAGCCGCTGTGTGTCGATTGTCAACGCCGCTTAGAATGCGATCGATTATCGAATCCCGCCCAATTTTGGCAAGATCAACCGAAGCTTTTTGTCTGGGGAAACTATACAGATACGCTGAAGCGCACGATTTCAAAATTAAAATACGATCGACAATCAGAATTAGCGATCCCGCTGGGAGAATCTTTAGCGCGATCGTGGTTAGAAGCGGAATTCACTCGGACTAAATTAGCGATCGTTCCCATTCCATTACATATCGAGAAACAAAAACAGCGTGGATACAACCAGGCAGAATTAATTTCTCGTGCCTTTTGTAATCTGACTGGCGATCTTCATCAACCGTTAGGATTGCAGCGAATTCGAGCGACTGAAGCACTGTTTAATTTGTCGCCAAAACAGCGGGAATTGACGCTATCTCAAGTGTTTGAGATTGGGAAAATTTGTCGCGATCGACCTGTTCTTTTAATTGATGACATTCACACGACGGGAGCGACTGCTCGTTCTGCGATTCAGGTATTACACCGCAATGGAATTCGGGTGATGGGAATTGCGGTTGTAGCGAAACCGATGTTTGAGGGTCGATCGCGTTCAAACTAATCGCATACCAAATCAATTTGTTAATGCGATCGATCCTTTGCCCCCTAAATCTCCCAATTCTGGGGGACTTTGATTCTTGTTCCCAAACTTGGGGGTTAGGGGGCTTGCCGCATCTATCGCACTCAAAGATCAATTCGGTATCACAATTTCGGAACCCGCGTATGCCAATCGGTCGATCGTTCATACGCCGATGCCACCTGAAACACCTGATCTTCCCGCAGCACATTACCAATAATTTGAAGCCCGATCGGTAAACCTTGCGAATCAAATCCACACGGCACACTCATCCCCGGCAATCCCGCCAAATTAACCGGAATCGTCATCAAATCGATCAGATACATACTGAGCGGATCTTGTGACTTATCGCCTAACTTAAATGCGGTCGTCGGTGCAGTCGGGGACACTAACACATCCACTTGCTCAAACGCTGCTTCAAAATCTTGCTTAATCAGCGTTCTCACCTTTTGCGCCTTCAAATAGTACGCATCGTAATAACCCGCAGACAGGGCATACGTTCCGATCATGATCCGGCGTTTGACTTCCGCACCGAATCCTTCCGATCGCGTTTTCGTATACATCTCCATCAAGTTTTCCGCATCTTCGATTCTGGCTCCATATTTCACCCCGTCATACCGCGCCAAATTCGCAGAAGCTTCCGACGGTGCAATGATGTAATACGCAGCAATTCCGTAGCGGAATCGAGGGCAAGAAATTTCCTTAACTTCCGCACCTAACGCTTTCATTTGGTCGATCGCGCTCATTACTGCTTTTTCCACTTCTGGATCAAGCCCTTCCCCAAACGTTTCTTTGATAATTCCAACACGCTTTCCTTTGAGATCCGAAGCGAGAAACTGCGTATAGTCAGGAACTTGAACGTTCAGACTGGTCGAATCTTTCGGATCATATCCCGCGATCGCATTCAGCAAAATCGCGGTATCTTCCACCGATCGCGCAAACGGGCCAATCTGATCCAGCGACGACGCAAACGCAACCAACCCATAGCGCGAAACCAGTCCATAAGTCGGCTTCATCCCCACAATTCCGCAGAACGAAGCAGGCTGACGAATCGATCCTCCCGTGTCAGAACCAAGTGCGATCGGGCATTCTCCGCCCGCCACTGCCGCTGCCGATCCTCCCGAAGATCCGCCCGGAACCCGTGACGTATCCCAAGGATTTGCCGTTTTCGCATAGGCAGAAGTCTCAGACGATCCGCCCATTGCGAATTCATCGAGATTGGTTTTGCCAACCATTACCGCACCCGCATCGATCAATTTTTGCGTAACGGTTGATTCATACGGCGGCACAAAATTTTGCAGGATTTTAGAAGCGCAAGTGGTCGGAACGCCTTTTGTACAGAGATTATCTTTAATTCCGATCGGAATTCCTGCAAGCAATCCAATCTCGTCACCTGCGGCAATTTTGGCATCGATTTGTTTGGCGAACTCCAAAGCGCGATCGCTCGTCACCTGCAAAAAACTATGCAGTTTCGGTT
>JADEXW010000581.1 GCA_015206935.1 Pseudanabaenaceae cyanobacterium LEGE 13415
ATTTTTCCCTTGAGCTTTCCCATCCATTGCCAAAGATTGGAAACGGATAGGTGGAAATGCCATCTAGCTTGTGGTTTGCACCGTTCATGATGAACTTCACGCCTGTTGCGATCGCGCAAAATTTTCCGATAATTAAGCGATCGCTACCATAGTTATACAAAACATTGCGCTCAAAACCTTCAGGATCGATCGGATCATCGTAGTAAGAATAGTCCCCGACAATGATATTCGGAGCAGTAATGCAACCTTTGATAAAGCACACTCTGGAATGCTCAGGGATAGGATGCTTCTGATTTGGATCGGGGGCATTTGGGGGTGTCATCATTAAAGTTTCTCGTTAGCTAAAACCCGTATAATACAAGTCGCTTTTTACTGTATTCAAACGTGAAACGAGATGTCATCTTTTACCAGCTATTTCAGCGATTTCCTAACTTGTTTTTCGATCTCATCGATCGACCTCAGATGCAGGGTTATCGCTTCGATTCTGTGGAAGTCAAAGAGCCAACCTTTCGGATTGATGGGGTCTTTCTACCCCCTGAGTCTGCTTCTCCAAAGACAATCTTTTTTGTAGAGGTTCAATTTCAGCGTGATGATGCCCTCTACGATCGCTTTTTTGCAGAGTTGATGCTTTACCTACACCGCAACCCAATTTATGACGACTGGTACGGTGTAATTTTGCTGAAATCGCGAGGTCTAGAACCTAAAAGAACACAAATTCATCGATCGTTGTTGAATAGCACCCAAGTCCAACGTATTTATCTTAATGAATTAGGCGGCTCTGAAGATTTACCGCTGAGTCTAAAGATTATTCAACTAACGCTGGCAACGAAGAAAAAAATGCCTACCCAAGCACGACAGTTGATCGAGCAGGTTTCGCAAGAAGCGATGTCAAATTTATCAAGACAGGAGATAATAGATATCGTGACCACGATCACAGTTTACAAGTTCTCGAAATTAAGTCGCACCGAGGTAGAAGCAATGTTGGGACTGAATTTGGAAGAAACCAGAGTTTATCAAGAAGCCAAGGCAGAAGGGGAGACAATTGGCGAACAGAGAGGCGAACAGAGAGGTAAACTGAACGCCAAACTCGAAACAGTGCCAAAACTCATCGATCGGGGTCTGAGTGTTGAAGAAATTGCTGAGATTCTAGAATTAACTGTCGAAGAAGTAAGACAAGCTGCACAGTCCCAACCTCAGTGAGCAGTACTTACTTCACTCGCTGCGCTGCCTTCGGCTCACGTTTGCGCGATCGCACTTTTTCCATCGCTGACCAATCGCCCATCTTCCATGTAAACAATACGATCGGCAATATCCAAAATCCGGTTGTCATGTGTCACGAGCAAAATTGTACACTGCTGCTCTTTTGCAAGTTTCTGCATCAATTCCACAACATCACGACCCGATTTCTTATCGAGTGCAGCCGTTGGTTCATCAGCAAGCACGATTTTAGGATGACTGATCAATGCACGAGCGATCGCAACTCTTTGCTTCTGTCCTCCAGATAAACCATCAGGATAATAGTCTGCTCGATGTCCTAGCCCAACCGTTTCCAACATTGAAACCGCCATCGCATCTAGATCCTGATTGAGATATCGATCGTGTAATTCCAGTGACATTCTTACATTCTGTTTTGCAGTTAGAAACGTCATGAGATTGTGCGCCTGAAAGATGTAACCAATGTTTTTCCGAAGCTGGGTCAATTGTTGCTTGGTCGCTCCTCGAATTTCTCGATCGAGAATCGTTAAGCTACCTTCTTGAGCCGATCGTAGTCCACCTAATAGTGTAAGCAGGGTTGTTTTACCAGAGCCAGAAGGTCCCGTCATGATCACAATCTCGCCTGGATGAATGTCGAGATTGACATCAAACAAAACTTGCTTTTTTAGGTTGCCTTGACCAAAGTAGTGATTCAGATTTTGAACAGAAATAACTGGCTTCATAGTTAGAAAATGTCCGCAGGATCAGCAGCTTGAAGTTTACGCATTGCGATCGCACCCGAAATCGAACACATTGTAACGGTCAGAACAAACACTGTGATTGCTCGATTTGCGGTCATTGCAATTGGTAGTAAAGTTGCAGCATAAGTGAGTTGGTATAGTCCAACTGCAACTGCAAAACCAGGAATAAAACCAAGTACAGCTAGAATCAAAGCTTCTTGAAGTAGAACATTGAGCAGGAAGCGATCGCTATATCCCATCGCCTTTAATGTTGCATATTCAGGCAAATGATTCGCAACATCTGTGTAGAGAATCTGATAAACAATTACTGTTCCAACAATAAAGCCAACCACGACACCAATTCCAAAGATAAATCCGATCGTTCCTTGGCTTTCCCAATAGTTCCGCTCAATGCCTGCAAACTCTTCTGGAGTCAGTACTTTTACATTCGGTGAGTTTGCACTTAATTGAGCTTGAACCGCTTTAATATCTGAACCTGGTTTGAGTTGGATCAATCCAATATCAATTCTGCTGGCTTGTCGATCGCGAAACAACTTCAGAAAAGTCGAATCACTCATGAACACATTGCCATCCGCCGTAAATGACGCGCCCATTGTGACCAATCCGCTCACATTAATCGTTTGCTGATTAAGTTCAGTTGAAACCGATCCTTGCTTCTCGAATGTTTCTGCGATCGCACCAAATTCAGGGCGACCAACACGATCAAAAACTACGTTATTCAATAACTTCAGTGACTCTAAGTTCTCTTGCAATCCAGGTAACTTAAAGCTGGGTGCATCTGGTTCAATTCCCCAAATCAGAATGCTTCTGGTCAAGCGAGTTTCAGGATTTTTCCATTGTCCCATTGCAATGCGAATCGAACTGACTGATTCCACTCGATCGCTTGCTTTGGTTTGATAAAGCTGTTCACGAGAAAACGGTGTAAAGGCTGCCAAACTCTTGAATTGCGGATCGATCATGACTAAATCCGCTTGCAGCATTCGATGAGGCACAGTTGCACTATCATAGAGCGAATCTTGAAAGCCCAATTGCATAAACATCAGCATATCAGCAAATCCGATTCCTGCGATCGCGACAACTAATCGCGCTTTCTCTTTCATCAACTGGAACCATGCCAGCGGTGTTTTACGAGCCATTACAAGCTTCCCTAATATGGTGGATAACGAATCAAATCATCAAGCAAATCGTAGAGAGTGAGAAGATTCAGTTTCGAGAGCGAAATCATGAAGCGCGATCGACCATTGGGACAACCTCGAATTGCACGATAGCTAGATTGAATCAAGACAAACCACGGTGAAGGCTGTTTTCGTGCAAATCGTCCCCACACAGCCAAAGATTTACAACTCATTTTGGTTACACCAAAACGTATTCTTGCAATCTCATTTTGTACTGTTGCAATGTTTTCATCGCGGCTTTTTCCAGCGATCGCACTGTTTCCCGACTACAATTCATTCTCCGACCTGCTTGAGCCAGACTCAGAGCTTCCCCGTCTTCTAATCCAAACCGCAAAGACATTACCTCCCGTTGTCTAGAAGGTAAGAGTCCTAGTAAATTCAATAAGTCTTCTCGGAGCATCGATCGTACGATCGTTTCATCCGGTAGCTCTCCATCATCCGGCAATAAGTCACCTAAATTAGTGTCTTGATCATTAATCGGAACATCGAGAGAGACTGAACGACGAACAGC
>JADEXW010000582.1 GCA_015206935.1 Pseudanabaenaceae cyanobacterium LEGE 13415
GTCCTAATGTCCGCAGATCGCGCGGTAGAATTCCCGCCTCAAGACTCCGCGCATTTACCTGGGTCACTCTGTGAGGCTTAATCAGATAAGAATTGAGATGTTGCTCAACTCGTTTACTGGACTCGCTGCCAAGCTGATTGACTAATTGTTCGATCGCTTCTTGTCCATGTCGCAGCGACCAATATCCGGTCAGTCCAACTGCAAGAAAAATTTGTGTGACAAACGGAACGACAAGCACATAGCTCAGAGATAGCTTTGGTAATCTATGAAAAAGTTTCACGTCAAGGATGGGGGCAACGACTCGTGACTAGGATGCCCTCTACTTGGAGAAAATTTAGATAGATTTAATATTATTTAAGGAGGATAAAAATGCGGGCGGCGTGGTATGAGCAACTGGGTGAAGCAAAAACGGTTTTGTCGATCGGGGACTTCGATCCGCCAGAGTTGGAAGCCGGACAAGTGCGTGTTAAAGTTTTTGCCTCTGGAATCAATCCATCTGATGTTAAACAGCGAAGTGGCTGGGGTGGCTTATCGCTCAGGTTTCCGCGCGTGATTCCGCATAATGATGGGGCTGGGATCATTGTCGAAGTTGGGGAAGGCGTGAGTCCGGATCGAGTGGGTGAACGAGTTTGGATTTATGAGGCGACTTTGCCAAAAGGATTGGGAACAGCAGCGGAATTTGTCGCTGTATCCAGTGAAAATGCGATCACTCTCCCCCATTCAGTTTCGTTTGCTGAAGGTGCTTGTCTCGGTGTTCCTGCGATGACGGCTCATCATTGTTTGTTTAAAGATGGCTCGATCGCTGGACAAACAATCTTAGTCACTGGAGGAGCAGGAGCAGTTGGAGCTTATGCAATTCAACTTGCAAAATGGGGAAAAGCTACGGTGATTACAACGGTGAGTTCTGAGAAGAAAACCGAAATTGCGAAATCGATTGGTGCAGACCATATAATCAACTACAAAACTGAAGATGTGAGTGCAGTTATCAAACGGATTACGAATGGAAAAGGTATCGATCGTGTTATTGAAGTTGATTTTGCAGCAAATTTAGAAACGAATTTGAAAATCCTAAAACGCGATGGTGTGATTGCGACCTATGCCACTGATTCAAACGTGACACCACAGGTTCCAATCTATTCATTGATCTACAAAAATCTCACAGTGCATTACGTCTTAGTGTATGCAATGTCTAAAGCTGCACATCAACAAGCCGCAACAGATGTTACAACTTGTTTGCAGGAAGGCGTTTTGAAACATCAGATTGCAGAACGATTTTCGCTTGATCGAATTGCTGAGGCACATGAATTAATGGAAAGTGGAAAAGCGATCGGCAACATTATTGTTGAAGTAGTACCCGATTAAATCAGTTACCGTGTACACGCCAACTGTTTTCGCTGCGGTTGCGGCTAATGCCTCCTAAATCCCCCAAATTTGGGGGACTTTGAAGGTAGAGAGCGTCTTGGAATTGGAGAAATTTTTCTAAGTTCAAAGTCCCCCAGCATGGGGGATTTAGGGGGCGCGATCTGAGCGCAACGGAGTGTCAGAGACTTGTGCATACACAGTAGAGATTGGGAGTTTGGGGGCAACTCCGAGGATGTCCGAATACTAAACTTCTCCTGCTATATAGCAATCCGGTTTGAGTTGTGAAATTCGGGAACGCCCCCAAACCCCCAATTCTGGGGGCTAAGAGTCTTGTCCCCCCAAGCTTGGGGGTTAGGGGGCAAGATCAACCTCGCATTTCACGACTGATTTAGGATTGCTATCGCTCTTTTGAAGTTAACGATAAGCTGCCATCGGTTCTTTAATAAATCGAATGTACAGGTGCTTAAAGGTCGATTTGAGGACACGAGGCGCACCAAAATCGATCGGCATCATCTTATCGGGCAGTTGCCAATCTGCAATTTCTAGTTCACTCGGATGCAGGTGAGGGAACTCAATTTCATCGATCGATGAACACAATCCCAATCGCTGACTTTCTACAATTGTTGGAACTCGTGCTGGATCGACTTTGAGAATTTCAACGATCGAACGATCGAGCGCGAACACATCCCGCGACGCTCCTAACACGCCTAATTCTCTCGGTTCTCCACCGCTCGGACCATTTCCTTCATGTCCGATAATGCCATCCACGATCGTTAAATCGGGGTTGATCGTTCTCGCGGTCTCAACCAGCATCGTGCCAAATCGCGATTGATCTTTTCCAGCTTCCATGTGCCACCAGGCTTTCATCTTGCCAGGAACACACCCGAATAGATTCTTCACGCCCATTGTGACCGTCAATTGCATGTGCGATTTCACTTTCGGCAAGTTAATCACGACATCCGCATCGATCGCTTCTTTGCACAGCAACAAATGATTGAATTCTTCATTGATCGTTTCGTAGCGTTTTCCTTTGAATTCAACGATCGGTAAATCGATCGATTCAATCAACGGCAAATATCCACTCGCTTTTGCAACGCCGTGAGCGCTTCCAAAGGCAGGACTATCTCCGAGAAATGGCTTCCCACCTGCTTCCTGCACCATTTTTGCCACACAGTAGACAATCTCAGGACGAGTGACGCATTCTTTTCCTGGACGAGCGCCTGTGAGCAAATTCGGCTTGAGCAACACGCGATCGCCCGGTTTCACGATCGCGCTCATCCCGCCTAACGGTTCAAGCAACGTTTCCAGTGCTGCCCGAAGTTCAGTCAAATCGTAGGAAGTAGCCTGTAGCAAACTAACAGCAGATTTCATAGGTCAGCAAATCGAGATTTTTCAATACTGTAACCTCGATCCCTAAGAATTCCAATGCTCTTTCCGCAGTCAGTTCTATTGTAGGGCAGTAGACTCTATCAATGCTGTCCTATTCGAGCTTTCATTCTAGTTTTGACTTTTTCTAGAACTTCGGGTGTAATGGGTTGATCGCTCTCTTTCCAACTCGATCGCATCACTAATCGATCAAGCCATGCCTGCAATTTAGCGTAATGATTCAACTCCATTCCTAACATCGGCACAAACAAAATTGAAGTTCCTGCAACAATGTCAGCAAGGGTTAGCGTTTCACTGCCAAAATAAGCACGATCGCCCAATTGCTGCTCAAACCAGGTTAAAGCTCGATGAATCTTTTGAGTGGATTGTTCTGCGGCGGCTTCGTCATTCATCAATCCTAGTAGTTTCGCAATCAGCGGATTCATTGCTGGAAATAGCTCATTCACCGTCGCCATCTCGACCATTCGCACGATCGCTAAATCCTTTGGTGCAGCAGGCATTAAAGCAGGTATAGGATATTGAGCTTCAAGATAGTCCAATATTGCTAACGATTCAATCACTGTCGTTTCACAATCAACCAACACCGGAATATGACTAAATGGGTTCATTGCCTGAAATGCAGGTGTAAATTGTTCCCCGTCTAGATTCACCTCAATCAGTTTAAAATCCAATCCTTTCTCAATCAACGTAATCCACACGCGGCGGGAATTCGCAGATATAGGATCATGATAGAGCTTCAACATGAGAAATCTCCCGAAGTAGCAAGATTGAATTCTAGTAGGTAAGGCGATCGCGAAAGATTAATTTACTTGTCGAATCAAACGTAAAGTTCATTCCGAGAACACAGCTAGGGTTGTCAAGGCAAGCAAGCAACTGAATTGAATCGCTAAAC
>JADEXW010000583.1 GCA_015206935.1 Pseudanabaenaceae cyanobacterium LEGE 13415
CATATTCGCTTTCGTAAACTCAGAATCGGTCAAATCCTTATTAGAAAAATCCGCACCGATCAAACTTTCTCGGTTATAGCTATAACTCAACGCCAAAACAGGCGAAGCGAACATCATCCAGGAAGCAAACAGGACAAGGACTGAGCAAATTAAGCCTTTCATAGAACTCATCGGAACAATCGGGGAACGTTGAAAGAGAACTTTACTTCAATCGTACCTGTGGATCTGCCGAATTCGACATCTGATCTAGGCACATTGGGCGAAACCTTTGTCGCAGAATGGCTCCAGTCTCAAGGCGCGATCGTCCTCGCGCATCAGTGGAGTTGTCGATCGGGTGAACTCGATTTGATCGTAAAAACAGCAGCTTCAATCATCGCCTTTGTCGAGGTCAAAACCCGGAGTCGCGGCAATTGGGATAGTGATGGGGCAATGTCGATTACGCCCACAAAGCAACGAAAATTACTGATTGCTGCTCAGTTATTTTTGCAAAAGCATCCTGAACTTGCAGAATTTCCCTGTCGCTTCGATGTTGCCTTAGTTCGATACACAGAAAAAAGGGGAAATCTGCCCACTCTGGCGACTTCCCCCCACCTCACCAAAAATCAGTTCTCACTCCAAGACTACATCTGTAATGCTTTTGATTAAGCCAGTGTTTCAGGACAGTATCCCAATCCCTGAACAAACTGCTTCCGAAACTCCTCAATTTCTTCTCGATCGGGGCTACCATGAGACACAACCGCCACTTGATAGCGCTGCATCACTTCGATCGGGGATTGTCCCGTTTCCAAACCCCACAGCACCATTTGAATCCGAATATTCGGCGTAAACGGAATTCCTAGCTCATCCAGAAAAGCTCTAAAATCACCTGCGGTTTGCTCATCTACAGGGCGAGACAGCTTAACACGCACAATCCAACCATCAATTTGGTGAATGACAGTCACGAAGCTGAGTGGGAATTGCTTCGAGTGGTGCAAATGTTCCACAATTCTCAGGGTTAGACTGGCATTCGCGAGGCAGTAGAGAAATTCCATAGAACACAGACCCAGCAAATGCTACTTATCTTTCACTACTATTGTGAAGTAGTGCATCGCTTTCCAATAGGGGAAAAGCCCCCGATATTGGTTGGGGAATCTCACCCAATTTGCAAAATGTATATTTATATCGAGCAGAATTATCCGAAAATACTACCACTGACCTGTAATGACCAGTAGGACTAAGACCGTGGAAGCTGATCAACTCCTTTCGGCTTATGACTATCATTTACCTGAAGACCGGATCGCTCAAAATCCCGCCACCCCAAGGGATAGTGCCCGTCTACTGGTAATTGAAAGTCAAACGCAACATCATCATCAAGTATTTCGAGAGCTAGACGAAATCCTTCGTCCTGGAGATTTACTTGTCCTAAATAATACTCAAGTTATCCCTGCACGTTTGCATGGTCATAAATCAACGGGAACCGAAGTCGAAATTCTGTTGCTAGAAGAACATCAACAAAATCAATGGCTGGCTTTAGTCAAACCGGGAAGACGATTAAAGCCTGGAAATCAAATTGTCTTTAAACCCCAAGATGAAACAGAGGTGGAACTGAAAGCTTCGATTCTCGCAAGCGATCCCGAAACACGCGGTAGAATCTTACAGTTTGAAGCCTCAAATGGTCGATCGCTTCTAGAAGTGATTGATCATTTCGGGGAAGTGCCTTTACCGCCGTACATTCACGAAACCGAAGCGGCTCCCGATCAATATCAGACGGTGTATGCCGATCGTATGGGTGCTGTTGCTGCTCCCACCGCAGGCTTACATTTCACACCTGAACTATTAGAGCGCTTAGAGCAAAAAGGCATCGATCGAGCTTTTATTACTTTGCATGTCGGTGTGGGAACGTTCCGCCCGGTGGAAGTGGAAGACATTACCCAACACCAAATGCACGGAGAATGGATCGAAGTTTCGCCTGAAACGGTGGAGAAAATTCGAGAAACGAAAGCAAAAGGCGGCAGAGTGATTGCAGTCGGAACAACCGTAGTTCGATCGCTTGAAGGGGCTTCTCAATCCGGACAGCTTGAAGCCTACTGTGGTAAGACGAATCTCTTTATCTATCCTGGTTATGATTGGCGAACTGTGGATGGAATGATTACGAATTTCCATCTACCAAAATCAAGTTTATTGATGCTAGTAAGTGCATTAATTGGACGAGAGCGACTGTTAGCTCTGTATCAGGATGCGATCGACAATGAATATCGATTCTATTCTTTTGGCGATGCGATGTTGATTTTACCAGAGGCGAAACTGTGAGTTCTGGGCGCGATCGTTTGAAGAATTTGAAATTTCCCACATCGAGAAATCGCAATTCTCTAAACTAGAAACAGTGTGTATTGCCGATGTGATGATGTTACCGCCCGGATTGCGTTCTCCTGCTCTAGTTCAAACTCTGTCGCTTGTGGCTGATCCGATCGCGTTTTTCGATCGAGCTTCAGCCCAGCATGGGGATATGTTTACGACACGGGTTTTGGGGCTAAATTCTCCGCCTGTGGTGTTTCTCAGTAATCCAGATGCGATTCAAGCTGTGTTCACAACATTGGCGGATGCGTTTGAGTTTGGCAAAGTAACGCATGTGTTTCGTCCGTTGGTGGGCAATGAATCGCTGATTATGCAAGAAGGTGCGCGGCATCAGAGACAGCGCCAGTTACTGATGCCTGCATTGCATCGGGAACAGTTGCACAGTCAGGGACATTTGATTTGTCAGTTGACGCAGAAGCGGATGATTGATTGGACTGTGGGAGATGCGATCGCGGTTCGATTAGAAATGTCCGAAATTTCGCTGCAAGTGATTCTCCAAGTCGTATTCGGATTAGTGCCAGGAGCGAGATACGAACGATTAAAACAATTATTGGCTGAACTCTTAGAAGCGATCACATCACCGCTGTATTCAACGCAATTCTTTTTCCCGATGCTTCAACAGAATTTGGGGCGTTGGAGTCCTTGGGGACAATTTTTGGAACAGATGGCACAGATTGATGAATTGATTTATGCGGAAATTCACGATCGACGATCTCAATCGCTGCAAAATCGAACGGACATTCTCTCGGTGCTGATGATGGCGCGAGATGAAGCAGGCGAATCAATGAGCGATCAGGAATTGCGGGATCAACTCATGACCTTGTTGCTATTAGGACATGAGACGACCGCATCGGGACTGACTTGGGCGTTTTATTGGTTGCATCGGCATCGTGAATCGCTCGATCGATTACGGCAAGAATTAGAGCAATTGGGCGAAAATCCTGATCCGGTGGCACTTTCACAGGCTCCGTATTTGACTGCGGTTTGTAAGGAAGCATTGCGAGTTTATCCGATCGCGTTAATTTCTCAGCCGCGTAAAGTGAAACGCACGATTGAGATTGAGGGCTATACGTATGAGCCTGGAACGATTTTGATTCCGTGTATTTATTTGGCGCATCGACGGGCGAAAACGTACGATCAGGCGGATCAATTTGATCCCGATCGCTTTATCGATCGGAAGTTTTCGGCGTATGAATATTTGCCGTTTGGGGGCGGGAGTCGGAGTTGTGTTGGAATGGCGTTGTCGCTGTTTGAAATGAAATTAGTTTTGGCAACGGTCTTGTCTTGGTATGAATT
>JADEXW010000105.1 GCA_015206935.1 Pseudanabaenaceae cyanobacterium LEGE 13415
GGAGTTAGAGCGAATAGTTTAGTCGGACTATGTGTAGATCGATCGATTGAAATGATAGTTGGAATTCTCGGAATCCTGAAGGCTGGCGGCGCTTACCTACCCCTTGATCCGAACTATCCGCACGATCGACTTCAATTGATGTTGACTGATACTCAAGTTGCAATTTTGCTGACACAATCTTGGTTGATTGAGAAATTACCAGAATCCTCTGCAAAATTGCTTTGTTTAGATCAGTCTTTAATGCGATCGCCGAAATTTCATCAAATTGAACCTTCAACACCAGATCAGCTCGCTTATGTGATTTATACTTCTGGCTCAACTGGAACTCCTAAAGGTGTGCTTTTATCGCATCAGGGACTCTCTAATGTTGTTGCAGCACAGCAGCAAGTTTTTCAGTTATCTCCTAACAGTCGAGTACTGCAATTTAGCTCTCTTAGTTTTGATGCTTCTACCTTTGAGATTGCTCTAGCATTGGGTTCTGGTGGAACATTGTATATTCCACCTCGATCGATTCAGTTGCCAGGAATGCCGCTGCTACAGTTTCTACGAGATCACGCGATCACCCATGCGTTATTAACTCCCGCAGTACTATCCGTTTTACCGACGATCGAGCTTCCTGCGCTTCAGGTTTTGATCACTGGAGGAGAAGTTTGCTCTCAGCAAGTCATTGATCGATGGGCAATCGATCGACATTTTTTCAATGCGTATGGACCGACAGAAGCAACAATCTGGGCGACGGTTGCAGAACTTCATCCAGGCGACTCTCCGTTGTCGATCGGTCATCCGATTTTGAATACTCAAGTCTATTTGCTAGATGCAAATTTGCAACCTGTTCCAGTTGGAGTTCCGGGTGAACTATACATTGGAGGAGAGGGCATTGCTCGTGGCTATCTGAATCGCCCAGAGCTTACGGCAGAGCGTTTTATCAATTGGCAGAACTCTATTGTTTACAAAACAGGCGATCGAGCTTGTTTTCAGGCAGATGGTTCGATTGAATTTCTCGGTCGGATTGATGACCAAATTAAGATCCGAGGCTTCCGAGTCGAATTAGGAGAAATCGAAGCCACTTTACAACGTCATTCAGCCGTTCAAGATGCCGCGATCGTGGCTTCTGACCAGATGCAGTTAATAGCTTATTTCAGTCTCGATCGACAAGCATTGCAGCAAGCGGAATCCCTATCATCGCAGCAAATTCAACATTGGCGATCGCTGTATGACCAAACTTATCAAACTTCTGATGATTCGCAATTTAACATTACAGGTTGGAGGAGTAGCTATACTGGGCAGTTAATTCCTCTAGAGCAGATGCAAGAATGGGTTAGCGATCGAGTGAATCAGATTCTTGCTTTAAAGCCAAAACGAATTCTAGAGATCGGCTGTGGAACTGGATTGTTATTATTTCAACTTGCACCCCATTGTGAAAAATATGTTGCAACTGATTTCTCGATCGCGGCTTTAGAAACAATTCAGGATCAATTAGAAAAACTACCGCAGGTTGAACTATTACATCGGACGGCGACAGACTTTGAAGGCATTGATCTCGCTGCATTTGATGTGATTGTTCTCAATTCGATCGTGCAATATTTCCCATCAATTGACTATCTATTGCAAGTCTTAGAGCAAGCGATCGATCGACTTATATCGGGAGGCGTTCTTTTTATTGGTGATGTTAGAAACTTGCGGCTTCTTCGTGCGTTTCATGCTTGGATGCACTTAAATCAAGTTGATTCAGGAGTAAAACGCGCTGAACTTCAGCAAATTGTAAATCGATCGCAGTTTCAAGATCCAGAATTGGCGATCGATCCAATGTTCTTTTACGCATTACGCGATCGATTCCCTGAAATTGATGCAGTGCAAATTCGACTGTCACGGGGTCAGAGTCACAATGAAATGACGCAGTTTCGATACAATGTGCTGCTTCATATTAAGAAAGAGCGCAATCAAGCTCCAATTCGGTTGTATGAGAAACAGTCTTCACTCTCGATCGACACTGTTAAAAAGATTCTAATTGAGACAAAGCCAGAGCATTTCAAACTTACAAACGTGGTCAACAGTCGGGTCAATGCTGCGGTAAGAACTGCAACTTGGATAGATAGCACCGATGCACCGAAAACAGTCGGACAAATGCGAGAAAGATTACAGCAACTGACTGAAGCAATTGATCCTCAAGATTGGTGGAACTTAGAAACAGTACTGCCTTACAGAGTGGAAATTACTTGGTCTCCTGAATCTGATCAAGGTCACTATGAGGTTTTCTTCACTCGAAACGATGTTGATTTAAATTTATTCGTTCCCGAATGCTCTTATTCAAATTGGTGGCAATTCACAAATCATCCATTACAAGACCAATTTGCGCGTCAATTGATTCCAGAGTTGCGGCAATTTCTCAAACAATCATTGCCAGACTACATGATACCTGCTGTGATTGTACCAGTAGCAGCATTACCAATGACTCCGAATGGAAAAGTCGATCGACGATCGCTTTCACAATTAGGAGCAGAAGACATTCGACCAACTGCGATCGCAGAAAATTCCAGTGAAACCAGCACAGAACTTACACTACTAGAGATTTGGAAGGATCTCTTAAGACTCAATCAGATAACAGTCTACGACAACTTTTTCGAGTTGGGTGGACATTCTTTACTAGCAACTCAAATGACTTCGCGAGTTCGAGATACTTTCGGACTAGAGCTACCTCTGAAAAGTGTGTTTGAAGCTCCCACGATCGCGCAACTTGCCCCAGTGTTGGATCGCTTACGAGAGACTTCAATCCCAACTATTCCGCCGTTAGTTGCACTGGATAGAACAAACTACCGTCGCAAGCGCAATCTAACACAGTTTGAGCCTCACACTACTCCATCTTGGTCGCCGCTCGTTCCGCTCACCCTTGGCACTCATGCACAGCCTTTTTTCTGTGTGCATCCTTTGTTTGGAGTAGTACTACCTTATTTGGAGCTTGCAAATACACTGAACAGCGATCGTAGTTTTTATGGACTCCAGCCTTTAGGATTAGACGGCAAATCAACACCGCTGAATCGAATTGAAGCGATCGCGGCTTACTATGTTAAAGCCATTCAAGCTGTGCAACCGGAAGGGGCTTACTGTTTAGGAGGATGGTCGTTTGGTGGATGGGTTGCTTATGAGATGGCGCGACAATTGAAACAAGCTGGAAAAGAGGTGGAGCTATTAGCATTGTTTGACACGCCTGCCCCTTTTCGCAAGCTTTCCCCCTATCAGAGCCTTAAGTTTTTAATGGGAGTTGCACTTTGGTCTGTCATTCCATATTTGTTGGATTATGGCGCTCTTGCAGTTACTCGATCAAAGTTATCCTGGTTGTCTCGATGGCAATGGTCGAAAGTCATCCGCTCAATTCCTGAAGCTTCTCAGCTACGATTGTTAGATGAATCTACGATCGCACCCATGCTGCGAATTGTATATGCAAATGCTCAGGCAGCTTATCGATATGCGCCGAAACCTTATGACGATCGGATGACTTTGTTTAGAGCCGAAGAACAAACAATCAGAACTGATTCTGCAATGGGTTGGAGCGAGCTAGTGAATGACATTCAACTCTATCAAGTTCCAGGCAATCATCTTTCGCTGCTAAAGTCTCCCCATGTGCAATTCTTAGCTGAATCTCTCAGTCAGTGTCTTTCCCGCTGCGAGCATTAACACAGCGGGAATGAGCAACTTAGGGCCAAGAGGATTCCTGCATCGGAATTACCATCACTTCAGGAATCACAGTCTCAGGCGGCTGAGTCAGAATATAGCGAATCGTATCTGCAACATTCTTCGGATCTTGGAGCTTATCAAGTGGTGTATCAGGAAAGCGATCGAGAATAAACGGGGTTTGCATTCCACCTGCAATCACGGCAGTAACTTTCACCCGTTCAGGACGAGCTTCCACATGCAGCGCATGACTAAAGCCCACCAAGCCCCATTTGCTAGCATGATACGCGGTCGCATTTGCCCAAGTCCGTTTCGATGCAGTTGAAGCAATGTTCACGATGTGACCGGATTGGCGTTGCTTCATGTGTCCGATCACTGCTTTTGAGAGAATGAACGGAGCGCGGAGATTCACCGCCATGATCCGATCCCAGTCGTTGATGTTGAGTTCTTCGATCGACACTGTGACATCAATTCCAGCATTGTTAATCAAAATGTCCAAGTGTCCATAGTCTTGAATCACTTTGTCAATGCTGTTTTGGATCTGAGTTTCATCGGTGACATCTAGTCTGAGTGCTGCGGCTTTTCCACCTTCTGAGCTAATTTCTGAGGCAACTTTTTCAGCAAGTTCTTCGCGGACATCTGCCACAATCACGGTCACGCCTGCGGTGGCGAGAACCCGACAGATTGCTTCTCCTAAGCCTTGTGCGCCACCTGTGACTAATGCAACTTTTCCAGTTAAATCGTTCATTGTATTGCTCCTGTAGATTATTTGGTTTGTAGCATTGCTTGGGTTGTCCTCTTCCAGAGCAGCTACTGTGTACACACAAGTTGATTGATCTGTCATTGCTGAGGTCTTTCGCCCCCTAAATCCCCCATTCTGGGGGACTTTGAACTAGAAAAATTTCTCGAACTCCAGAGCGCTGCCTATCTTCAAAGTCCCCCAAATTTGGGGGATTTAGGGGGCACTAGCCGATTCAACCGAAGCGAAAACAACTAGTGTACACACAGTAGAGGCGGGAGAAAAGGCAAGGTCTACCATTGCAAAGCTCTAATAATTCACTGTTAACGGAAACTCCGAAGCTGCTTTCCGATTCTGTAATCTCAATCGTTGTCGCTTCGGTTTCTGTTCATGATTTACAACCCATGCTTCAACTAACTCACAGAGTAAATGGATCACAATGATTTGCACCTCTTGAATATGTTGCGGATCACTGGCAGGAACCACGATCGATAAATCACAAATCGATCGTGCATGTCCTCCATCGCCGCCTAAGATTCCAATGCTCGGAATTCCAAGCTGTTGAGCCGTTTCAAAGGCTTCGAGGATATTCTTCGATCGACCACTGGTGCTAATCCCAATCACTAAATCATTCGGTTGTGCAAATGCTTCAATTTGACGAGAAAACACATGATCATACCCAACATCATTCGACCAAGCTGTGAGCAAGGCACTATCTGCCGAAAGCGCGATCGCTGGAAGTCCTCGACGATTCGGAATTTTGAACCGTCCCACAAATTCTGCTGCACAATGTTGAGCATCCGCCGCACTACCACCATTCCCACAAATCAGAACTTTGCCCCCTTGAACAAAGCAATTCGTGATCAGAGTTGCAGCTTGCGTGAGTTCAGTTTGCAAACAACGATGAGCAGATTGGATTGCTGTGATGACTGAAGTAAATCCTCGATCGATTACCGCAGTCGAATCCAATGCGCCCGATTGATCAATCAAAATCGACTGATACGAGGTTGCCATCGAATCTGCAACACTTTGCCAAGTAAAGTGATCATTTGCTCGTCGAATCGCTTGTTTGCTCAGTTTCTCCATCAATGTTGGGTGAGCATACAAATGAGAAAGCCGATCCGCGATCGCATCCGGTTGATTCGGAGGTACGAGATAGCCCGTCTCTCCATCTACAACAGAGAATTTAACGCCACCCACATTAGAGCCGATCACAGGAGTTCCACAAGCCATTGATTCGAGCGGTGTAATTCCAAATGGTTCATACCAAGGCGTAGTAATGAACACATCTGCTGCACTGTAGTAGTAACGCAGCACCTCCCGACCTTTACGACCGACGAAATGAACTCGATCGACAATTCCTAATTCAGTTGCGATCGCAGTTAATCGATCGACTTCTTTTGCAATTCTCGGATCACTATCATTTAACTCACCCCCAACAATGATTAGTTTTGCAGGAGTTTTCTCAGAGAACTTAGCAAAACCCTCGATCGCAGTATCGACTCCTTTGCGGGGAACCATTCGACCGAGTTGAAGAACAATACGATCGTCAGGATTTAATCCGATCGCAACTCTCGCCAGTGCTTTATCCAAACACCAAAATTCGGATGAATCAAAGCCACAAGGAATAATCGTAATTTTGCTTGGATCAGCATTGTAGAGTTGAACTAAATCCGTTTCATCTTGAGGACATTCCGCCACAATGCGATCGGCTTCTCGAACTAATCGATCTTCAATCTCAAAGCGTTCATCTGGAAACTCATCATTCCCACCTTGATGAAATCTTCGGACTCGTCCCAAAGCATGAAACGTAATCACAAACGGAATTTGCAACACTCGCTTTAATTCCGCTGCAACCAGACCAGACATCCAGAAATTAGCATGAACCAGATCATAGTGCGTGTGTTGACAAAACCGCAGCATATAAGCTGTAAATTCCTGCATATGAGGCAATAAATCCTCTTTGCGAATCTCAACCGGGTCGCCCGCAGGAACATGAATTAATCGAACACCTTCGCTCCAATTTGCAATTTCTGGTAGCAAAGCTCGATCGCGTCTCGTAAAGATATCAACCTGATAGCCCCGTTTTGCTAAATGCTTTGCCAACTGACCGACATAGACATTTTGCCCCCCACTATCCACCCCGCCTAGGATTCCAAACGGCGAAGCATGTTCACTGATCAATGCAATACGTTTCATACGGCAGAAAGAGTAGGTTTACGATCGACAACTCGTGCAAATGCCTGATTCCAATCGCGCACGAATCGATTGATATTGAATCGTTGCTCTGCGACTTTTCGCGCACCCTGACTTAATCGCTGTGCTTCTTCCGGGTATTGCTGGAGATGCTGCATCACCTCAATTAAGCGATCGACATTCGTATCTACATAGCCAGAAACGCCATTCTCAATTACAGTGGTCATTTCCGTTGTTGCAAGTCCAATAACGGGCATTCCAATCATCATCGCTTCACACACAGATAAACCTAAGCTGGTATAGCGAATTGGATTGAAGAAGAATCGATAATGTGAAGTAAATTCTGCTAGTCGATCGTGCGGGATTTCACCTTTGCCACCAAGCTTTTCGGCTTGCATTCCCACTAAATCGAGCGGAACTTGAGATTGGACTCGATCGAAGATATCTGCTCCCAATCGTCTCCCGCGTGACTGCAATCCATTAACAATCACAATTCCCTTATCGAGTTCACCTTTGTAGCGAACCTGCTCAGGAACAATCACCCCATGTTCGATCACACAAGTTGGTGTGTTGCCACTGTTCCACATCAGATCATTGAAGTGCGTCACATGAACCAATAAAACATTCGGATCATTCACCACATGGCAAGTATCCGTTGGCTGTTCACGCGGCGGATCATGTTCAAGATACAAACGCGGTAGCTCTCTCTGTTTGGCTGAAAGAATCTCGTACTGGTCTTCAAGATAGTTCTTGCGGGATTGGAACAAAATACAATCAAATTCCAAATTCCGCACTTCTTCAGCCGGAACATTATGCACATTGTCACCCCAATCAAAGCCACCCAGCCTTCCACCATATCCTTCTGGAAATCCTGGCTTCACAGGCAGAAAGAATTGGTGCGGAGACTGGACTAGATAGTATAAATAGCTCCCGTGGACGTGCCAGGTGAGAATCCGAAGAGGTTTCATAGACAAAATTCCGAGACAAATTCTGAATAGTGCGATCGCACAAACATCAGCACGAAACAAACATACTGAATCAGTTGACTTATATCATGCAGGATTTAGCGAGAAACCACATTGGGCAATTGCACAAGATGTAAAGAATTTGAACGCTCAGGGATTGTGCAACTGCCCAATCGAGTTTCATTTTCTGGATGTGAGTTAACAAAGGAGCGTAATAGTAACGCCAATCGAATCTGAACCGCATCATCAAATAGACGGGGATTCAGTCCGGTTAATGAAGTAATCTTGTCAAGACGATAACTTAAAGTATTCCGATGGATAGATAATTTGCCTGCGGTAGAAGACGGATAGCAATTTTCAGCAAAGAAAACTTGTAGCGTATCGATCAATTCTGGTTCCTGGTCTAATGGACTTAATAAATGCTTTGCAAGATCGATTTTTGTGCTTTCGTCTGAGATGCCAATGAACGCAGCGACACCCAAATCATCCAAACAATACACTCGATTTTCACCAGAAAAATGATGACCGAGTGATAACGCTGCTCTTGCATCTTGATACGATCGAGCAAGTCCCTGGATGCCCGGATGATATCGACCAATTCCAATACTCAAATCCGTTTGAGTTTGCGATCGCAGTTGATCCAACAATTCTGTACTCGCTCGTTTCAGTGCGGCTAAGTTCGCCCAAGATGGATTTCCAGCCGGATCTTTCTGATCTGCCCATGCTTCTAAATCCTGTGTGCTACTAGCTTTGAGAACTGCAATTTCGCTCCCACCAATGTAAGCGCAGATTGTATCATTCGGTAGATGAAAGAATTTAACAATGCTACCGATGATGACTTGAATGCTTCTTTGCGTTTGAACATCTAACATTTCAAACGGCTTGATCGGGCAAGATAGTAGAAATTGAGCTGCATCAATCAGAATGACAGCACGCGGACGAGTAAAATCCAAACCTAAAATCTGAGCTTCTCTCAACACTTCCGATTCATCTCGGCTAGGAGCGCGAAGCAGATCATGAATAAACTTATTCTTCAACTCAGGCTGTAATGGTTGATGCGCGATAGACAATGCCTGATTCAAAATCAATTCCACCATCACCTGAGCGAGTCTTGATGAAATTTCATCCGAATCCAACTCACAGAGAATTACCTCTCCGCGCTGTTGTCCCACTTGAAAGGGCAATCTCAGATTCGAGACTGCATCAAAACAATGATCGATCAATTCAACTTCTGTACTTGCAACAATGATTTCTCGATCGTCCACCACATAGACTTGTGCATTTAGCACGTCTTGAATGCGTTGAACAATCACTTTCGCCACGCGCTTAAATCGAGTCAGCGCTATTCCATCCCGTATCACGCCGCCTCCTGAACTCGATCCAGCACTTCTTCGATATTCACTCCACACTGTGACAACACTCCACCTCCGAACTCACAAGACACTCCAAGCCGCACCGGAATTCCTGCAAAATAGCAAACATACGCAAACGGGTAAGGCGATCGATTCCCATCCGGTAAGATGATTGCTTGATCAAATTGTTCAACTTTCAAAAGCTCAATCAAGCTCAACAATCGCTCCGAAGCATCGGATAGTCCTGTTTCGTCGATCGCGCAATGCACCAAGACTTGATTCACATCAATGATTGACAATGCAGACTGACTCAATCGAGCCGTACACAGCACTACAATTTGAGCAGTGGGAAAACTCGATCGAACTTGTTCAATTCCCGATCGTAAACTTTCGGCATTGTTTCCAGGTTGAATCACTAATATTCTTTGTTCATGCCACATAGCGCGACTCCTGCTGCAACAAAGATTCAACTTGCTCTAAAACATCACTCACCGAAGCAGGGGGAACAATCGATCGATGTCGTTGTTGATCTAAAGGCGACCATCGTTTAGGGTCAGAACCACTAAAGATTACAACACTCGGAACCTTCAAGGCGGCTGCTAGATGAGAAATCCCCGTGTCATTGCTCACGAGTAATTTACAGCCTTCTAACAATGCGGCTAATGCTCCTAAGCTCGTTCGTCCCGCCAGATTAATTGTTGGAGCTTTGATCAATCGAGCGATCGATTCGGTTAATCCGCGCTCCGCACAAGTTCCAGTCCACACAATCTGCCATCCCATCTGAGCAAGATGCTCTCCAACGGCTGCAAATCGATCGCCTGACCAACACCGCGACGGCACACTAGCCCCCGCATGAATGCACACATACCGATTCAATCCATGTAGCTGAGATAGGGTTTGAAACTCTTGTCGATCGCACATCGCGATCGGAAATTCCATATCTATCTCTGAAGCTGGAATCCCAACAAACTCTAGTAATCGTAGATACCGTAAGATTTCATGTTCTGTCTCAACAAACGGTAAGAACGACTCTGAATCCGGACAAGCTTGACCCGCTGGAAAAAAGCCGATCGTGCGAGTCGCCTCCAAGCTCAAAGTTAAGGGATTCGTTATAACACCGCTCCCGTGCATTTGAATCGCGAGATCGAATTTTCGCGATCGCATTTGTTCAAAAAAATCCGGTAGTGCAGCTAAGTTTGCCGTTTGCTCTGGTAGACCAGGATAACCTGGCAGGGGCACAAATTCGTCAATGTATTGTGCAAATCGTTCTACCAAGCCCTGTGAATTGGGCAAACCAACGAATGTAATCTTTGCTTGAGGAAATGCCGCTCTGAGGGCACGTAAGGCTGGAATCACGCATAAGAAATCCCCCAGTCCTGGTAATGCCCGGACGATCGCAATTTTCTCTAAGTTTGAAATCGCCCCACTCACGCTTTTCCTACCGTTGACATCATGAAGCAGCGTAGAGCTTTCAATCTCGATCGTCCTCCACACAAAGACAGAGGTAACGAAAAGCACGATCGCACTTTCGGTAGATTTTCAAACACAAAAAAAGCGGGTAGCGAACCCGCCAAAATTGGAGCGTTAAAAGTGTCAGAGGTTCAAAACCCGCTAAGAACCGAACATTGCTTCAAGCAGATAGGCAACCTCGATCGAAGGTCTTCCCACTTGCGACAACAGCGATCGAAGTTCCGCTTTAATTTGCGGATTGTTCGGGTTCTGCTGTGCCATCTCAATTAATATCGCGATCGCGTCGTACCAGATGCCTTCTGCCGCGAATTTAGCAGCACGATCGAGACCTGAGCGTGAATTAATTTGTTGTTGTAACTGAGCATTCTCAATCCGTTCCACAAAGCTACGGGCAATGACTTCTTTGGAGGCTCCACCATTGCAGGCAAGGAGAACTGTCCACCGATAGCGGGTTCCTGCTTTGAGAGCAAATTCAGCGGGAAGTTCAACACGACTAATGCCAGAACGATCAATATCAACCGTTTGGGTGAAAATCGGTTCCGCTCGATTCGGGTCAGACAAAATGAACTCGGCTTGAGTCGGTCGATCAATTTCTGTGTGCCAAAAAAAGGTCGGATTCGCCGCTGTTGTGAACAATCCTTGATGCGTTTGAGGGACTAATAGCGTTAAAGTTGCAGACTTAATCGATCGAGCCGCGTCACAGCGAGCAACAGCACTTCCCCGCCTACCACCCGACAATGTACTGCGAGCGCTCCCCATCTTGGGATTTGGTCGCCAACGAACCCGCTGTTGAGGTTGATTTGCAGACGCAGCGGAACTAAATTCGAGCCATTGCCCACCAACATGACTCACCATCACAATGCCGAAGGTTGCGATCGCAAGTGAAGCAGAAAATAGTTTAGACATCGTGCAACTCTGAGTATCAAGAAACCAATCGCCCCGGAATCGACAAAAAATGCTCTAGTCGAATGTGGGGGCGATCGAAGGGTTGTTTGAGGGGGTAATCGATGCTTCTAAGGGGGATTCAGGAAGCTGCTTGTATTAAGCAATACTTTATTCTACAGAGGAGTGAAGATGAGATCCGGAAGAGAAATCCATTTTTCTACCAAGGATTTCCAACAAGCGTGAAAGCTGCCCAGTAGAAGGGATGATCGAACAAGTGGGGTTCGGAATTTTGCTGCAATGCAGGAGGCAATGGAACCCGAATTGTACTGGTTACTAAGGAACTATTTTCGATTCGTACCGTACCATCACGGAGTGC